>NZ_JAYXBQ010000073.1:0-23500 GCF_039668335.1 Mycobacterium sp. SM3041
TAGACGCGAGATGGCCTCGAACCCACAGGCGGCGCTGCGAGCCGTCAGCGATCGCGTTAACGGAGGTCCCGGATGAGCCCTCAGGGAGTTCGCTCGGCCGACGCCGTGGCCACAAGGCCTGCTGACGGGCTGAGCCAATGCCGGCGGCGTGGTCTTTGTGGCCCTGCTGGTTGCGGCACGGTGCTCGCCCGCACAGCCGACGGTCCGGCGCCGATGGTGACAGTCCTGTGGGCCCCGCTCGGTGGACACGCGGCGCTGGTGGTCTACCGCCCGATCGCAGTCAGCATCAACGAAACCCGTCCGCGCAACGCGTGCCACGACATCACGGTCTTGCGTTGCGCCTCCGGCGGCGCGTTACCCACAGTCCGCGCCTGTGGCGCATCGACCGGTGGCTCACCCTCCTCGCCACAGTCGCAGCGATCGGCATGGCCGTCGCGCGTGTCTGCGTCGCCGCACACTATCCGCATGCCGTGCCGGCCGGCCTGGCGCGGGGCGTGATCAGCATTTTGGGATTGCGTTGTAGCACGCCCACGTCGCGGCAGCGCCGGTGAACCCTCTGTCCAGCGGTCAGCCTTCCCTAGGAGCCGGGGAAGGCTGACCGCCCGAGGCCTGTATCCCAGCGCACATCGCCGGGCGCGATGCGCGCTGGGATACAGATCCGCGCGCCGACCCGGACTAGCTCAGTAGCTCAGTGCCACAACAGATTTGAATGTTCTTTGAACTCGGTAACGTTTCGTATTTTGGTGATCTGCGGCACAGCCACGGCCATCGATCTGCCGGTACAGTCGCGAACGTGACTTCCCCGACGACGCGACGGCATGCAATCGCCGCGCTGCTCGTCACCGTTATCGCGCTCGCGATCGGCATTCAGCTGGGTGCTCGCCATGTCGACCCACCCCACGCCCATCCTGCTCAAGCGTCGATCACGGCAAGCCCGCTGGCGCCATCGACGATGGTTGAGCAGCACCCCCACCTTCGGGACGTGGTGACTGCATTAGCGCCAGACATGGAAGCCACCGCCGGACTACCGCGGGCCAACTCCACTCTCCTGGAACTCGGTGTTGCCGTATTGCTGCGCACCGCGTTGATGTGCTGGCGTGCGCACCGGCTGGCCGCCGGCCGCGGCCCGCCCGAACCTGATGTCCTCGTTGAGAACGGCCGAAGGTTGTTAACTCGCCTGTGCATTTCTCGACGCTGATCGGCTAGCGCAGACCGCCCGCGTCGTGTGGCCGGTCGGTGTCCGCCGCCAATTCTTCTCCTCCGCGCCACGCGGCGGAATCAGTGAAAAGTGATGCACCCATGAATAGTTCAACCAATCTTGTCCTGCCCAGAAAGTCCACCAACTCCCACTCGGTAGCCCGGCCGTGCCGGCTGGCCCGCTACGACCGGCCCGGCACCATGGTCGGCGGCACCCCGGTGCTGCGGATCACCGCCCCGTTCACCACCGACAACCGCGGCTTCTGGGCCAAGCTCGAAGGCGTCAACCCCGGCGGCATGAAAGACCGGCCCGCCATGTACATGGTCGAACGCGGCCGGGCCCGCGGCGACCTGCTGCCCGGCGCCCGGATCGTCGAATCCACCAGCGGCACACTCGGACTCGGTCTGGCCCTGGCCGGCACCGTGTACGGGCACCCGGTCACGCTGGTGACCGATCCCGGCATGGAACCGATGATGCACCGGATGCTGGCCGCATACGGCGCCGACATCGACCTGGTCACCGAACCGCACCCGACCGGCGGCTGGCAGCAGGCCCGCCGCGACCGGGTCGCCCAGATCCTGGCCGGTGACCCCACCGCCTGGTACCCCGACCAGTACAACAACCCCGACAACGTCGACGCGTACCGCGACCTCGCCCTCGAATTGCAGTCGCAACTGGGCACCGTCGACATCCTGGTGTGCTCGGTCGGCACCGGCGGGCATTCGGCAGGCGTGGCAAAAGTGTTGCGCGAGTTCAATCCCGACCTCAAGTTGATCGGCGTCGACACCATCGGGTCGACCATCTTCGGCCAGCCCGCGCAGAGCCGGCTGATGCGTGGCCTGGGGTCGAGCATCTACCCCGACAACGTCGACTACGCCGCGTTCTCCGAGGTGCACTGGGTGGCACCCGCCGAGGCGGTGTGGGCGTGCCGGGCCCTGGCCTCGACCAGCTACGCCAGCAGCGGCTGGAGCGGCGGCGCGGTGGCGCTGGTCGCCGGTTGGGCGGCGCGTCACCACGACGCGGACACCACCATCGCCGCGATCTTTCCCGATGGGCCGCAACGGTATTTCGACACCGTCTACAACGACGACTACTGCCGACAGCACAATCTGCTCGGCATCGAGCCGCCCGCCGAGCCCGCGGTGATCGCGGACCACGCTGAGCGCGTGGTGGATTCGTGGACCCGCTGCACGACGGTGCGCAGGCCCGACGCGGCATCGCTGTGATGCCGGTGCTCACCCAGTTCCGCAGCTTCGGCTGGCCCAGCCGGGTGCTGATGCTCAACCAGTTCGGCATCAACCTCGGCTTCTACATGCTGATGCCGTATCTGGCCGGGTACCTGGCCGGCCCGCTCGGCCTGGCCGGCTGGGCTGTCGGGCTGGTGCTCGGGGTACGGAACTTCTCGCAGCAGGGCATGTTCATCGTCGGCGGGACGCTGGCCGACCGGCTGGGCTACAAGCCGCTGATCGTGGCGGGCTGTCTGTTGCGCACGGCCGCGTTCGGGCTGCTGGCGGTCGCACAGTCCCTGCCGGCGCTGCTGATCGCCTCGGCGGCAACCGGTTTCGCGGGGGCGCTGTTCAACCCGGCGGTGCGGGCCTACCTGGCCGCGGACTCGGGCGAGCGCCGGGTGGCGGCGTTCACGGTGTTCAACGTCTTCTATCAGGGCGGCATCCTGGCCGGCCCGCTCGTGGGCCTGGCCCTGATGGCGCTGGACTTCCGGGTGACGGCGGGCATGGCGGCGGTGGTGTTTGCAGTCCTGACCATCGCGCAGCTGTTCGCGCTGCCGAAGGACCACGCCGATCATGCTGTCACCGAACGGGTCTCGATCCTGCACGACTGGCGCACCGTGCTCGCCAACCGCCCGTTCCTGCTGTTCGCGGCGTCGATGGTGGGCACCTACGTGGTGACGTTCCAGGTGTACCTGGCGCTGCCGCTACACGCCGCGGTGCTGTCGCCGCACCATGAATCGGCCATCGTGGCAGCAGTTTTCGCGGTATCGGGGCTGGTCGCCATCGGTGGACAGATCCGCATCACGGCCTGGTTCACGGCACGCTACGGCCGCGCCCAGTCGCTGACCATCGGCGTGCTGGTGCTCGCGGCGGCGTTCGTCCCGCTCATCGTGGTGCCCGATGACCGGTGGGGGCAACCGGCCGCGGTGGCCGCGCTGTTGCTGACGGCCGCGCTGCTGGCCGTCGGCTCGGCCGCGGTCTATCCGTTCGAGATGGACACCGTGGTGTCGCTGGCGGGCGACCGGCTGGTCGCGACGTATTACGGCTTCTACAACACCATCGTCGGCGTCGGCATCCTGGTGGGAAATCTCGCCACGGGTGCGCTGATGGAGACGGCGCGCCATGCCGGCCGGCCGGAACTGGTCTGGGTGTCGCTCACGGCGATCAGCCTGCTGGTCGCGCTGGCCCTGTACCGGCTGCACAAGACCGGACGATTGGCCCTGCAGGCCGTCGGCGCCCACTGACTGTGAGGGTGGTCCTTGTTTGGGAGGCGGGGTCGCCTATGCGGGTGGGCCGCCGGGGTTTTGGTTGGGGATGTCGGTGATCGGCAGGTTGGGGGCCGGTTTGGGCGATGGGGTCGGCGCCAGGGTGGGGATCTTGTCCGGGGCGATGTCGACGAGGGCGTTGGCGGGTGGGCCGTTTTCCCGGCCGCCGTAGCTGGTCCCGGGTTCGCGGTGGCCGAGCAGGTGACTGACGGTCACCATGTGGTAGCCGTTGGCGATCAAGACCGGAAGAAATTGGTACACCAGGTCGACGGTGCTGGAGTAGGTGTCGTGCAGCAGCACCACCGATCCGGGTCGGATTTGGGTCTTGAGCATGTACGTGCTCGCGGCCAGGTTGGCGTCGTTGATCCAGTCGAACGGGATGACGTCCCACAGTATTTCAGCGAGTCCTTGCCGGCCGGCTTCGGCGCGCACGGCTGGCGAGGACAGCCCGCCGGCGGGCCGGTACAGGTCGGGGGTACGGCCGGTGGCGGCCTGCAGTGCCTGGGTGGCTTTGCGTAGTTGCGCGGGGATGTCGGCGATCGGGATCGTGGACATGTTGGGGTGTTCCCAGGTGTGGCTGCCGATTTCCATGCCGGCGTTGTCGATTCGGCGCGCGGCATCGGGGTTGGCGGCCACTTTGTTGCCGATAAGGAAGAACGTTGCTTTGGCGCCGCGGGCGGCTAGCACCCGAAGGAGCCGGTCGGTGAAGGGGGACGGGCCGTCGTCGAAGGTCAAGGCGATGCATTTGTTGGTGGCGCAGTCGATGTGGTCGGCGTCGCGGTCCCATTGCCGGCGGGCCACGACCACCAGCACGGCCGACACGGTCACCAGCACGACCAGGAACGAGCCCAGCTTCCACCACCGGCCGAAGGCGGTGCGTTGTATGGGCATGGTCCTACCTCTGATCTCTCGTGCACGGCGCCGCGCGCCGTGTATCGCGTCGCGATGATGACCCTGGTTCGCTGTGGTAGCCCCCGAACGGCCGCAATCCGGCCGCGGGAACCACCGCATCCCGCCGGGGGTAGCAGGTTGCTGTCACCGTGTTGGTTTCGCAGTCCAGCCGACCAGGATGAAACCGCCGAGCACCAGCACGCTGGCCATGGGATAGCCCAGCAGCAGGTCCTGGTAGCCGATGAGGGTGAGCCGGCCGAGGTGAGTGATGCCGTGCACGACGGCCATCACCGCCCCGATGCCGACCAGGGCCCACCCCACCAGCCGCCGGCGGCGCTCACGCCGGTAGCCCGCGGTGTACAGCGACGCGCGGGTGGGACGTACGCGACGGATCGGACTCATCGTGGCTCACCTTCACTATGGATCGCGGTAGTACTGAGTTGCATAGTAAATGGTGGACCTGTGAAGGGGCCGTCAGTGCCGACCGACATCGGCCAGTTGCGACTCGCCGCGACCGGCTCGTCCCCGCCCGGCGCCCGGCGCCCGGGCTGCCGGCGCGGGTGGATGGGTGCGCATCTGGTGCTGGCCAACACTTTTGGAGTCGAAAGCCGTGGCGCGGACGATGTCGGCGGGCGATGCCAGCGGCGACGCCCAAAGGCAATGGACCCGAGGTCGGGGGTGCACCGGCTACGGCTGGTCGGCGGCCTCGCGCGCGAATTGCGCCGCGCACTTCAGTGAGCAGAACCAGTATTCGTGGCCGTGGTGGCGCAGGTATCCGGCGGCCTGCTGATGCTCGATGCGCATCCGGCAGATGGGGTCGACCGTTGACACCGGCGAGGGGGCGCCGAGGTGCAATGCGTGAACACCGATGGGTTCGCTGAGGTTTTTGAAGGTGGTTTCGCCTAAATCCTCGACGGGCACGCCGAGGGCGCGGGCCGCACCGGCGACGGTATCGGTGGCCAACGTCTGTCCGGCGCCGGCATGTGCGGCCAGGCGCGCGGTCAGGTTGATCGCGGCGCCGAAGAAGTCGTTGCCGCGCCCGGCGGCGGGGCCGTGGTGCAGGGCCGTCCTGGTCAGCAGGTAGTGGTCTTTCGTGGCGCAGCGCTCGAGGACCCGCTGTGTCAGGTAGATCCCTGCGGTGGGATCGGGGGACGCCAGGAGTACCGCATCGCCGATCGACTTGATGAACCGATCGCCCGGCGCCAGGGCGGTTCGGGCGAGGTCGGCGAAGTCGACCGCGAGGTCGGCGGCGTATTCGTCGCCGTGCGCCTCGGTAAGGGCGGTGAACCCGGCCAGGTCGATCATGGTGAACGTCCACGCGCCGACGGTCATGGGTGGGCACCGCAGGCGAGGGTGCCGCGCAAGATGATGCCGATAATGGCGTCCGCGGCGGTGGCCGCGTTCCAATCGTGCGCGGCGCGCAGGTGGATATAGCCCCAGCCGACCAGGTTGAACAGCACGGTGGCGGTCACGGTGGGGGGCAGGTCCCGCAGGCTGCCGTCGGCGGCGCCATCGCGGAGCAGCCGTTCGAATGGTTCGGCGAAGACATCGACGATCAGCGCGTCGGGTCCGGGCTGGTGGAACACCTCGCCGCGGGCGAGAAAAAACCCGGCCAGCACATGCAGGTGCTCATCGGCTGTGGCGCACAAGGCCTGTAGGGCAATGCGCAGCCGGTCGGCCGCCGAGCCCGGTTGGGCCAACGCCGGCAGCATGGCGCGGGTGTAGGTGTCGGCCGCCTGCGCGGTGACCGCGGCGATCAGATCGTCGCGGGTGACACCGCGCCGGTAGATCGTGGCCCGTGACATCCCGGCCTCGATGCCGACTCGTTCCAGGGTCAGGGCGTGCAGTCCCCACCGGGCGATCGCCGCGGCGGTGGCATCGAGCAGGGACTGGTCGACAACTCCTTGACGTTGAGGCATGCCCTCATCATAGTTGAGACATGAATGTCTCAGTAGTGACTCGTAATAGTCTCAGCCTGCCGGTGGGTCTGGGCTGGACGGTCTGCGCGGCCGGGGCCCTCGGGATTGTGGCCACCTATTGGGATGAGTCCTGGCACACCGACATCGGCCGCGACAGTTTCTGGACCCCCGCCCATCTGATGCTGTACGGGGCGATGGCGGTGGTCGGCCTGGCGATCGCTGCGTGGGGTGTGCGGGTTCTGGTGGCGCTGCGCTCGCTGCGGGCCACCCTGTCCCAGCGGCCGGTGGTCACGGCGTGCCTCGGCGGTGTCACCGCGCTGGCGGCGGCGCCGATCGACAATGCGTGGCATGACGCGTTCGGCCGCGACGCGGTGGAGTGGAGCCCGCCGCACATGCTGGTGATCTTCGCCGCAATCGCCATCGCCCTGGGCGCACTGGCGGGTATCGACCCGAACGCCGCGGCGTTGCGGGCCGCGGCCGGTGCTCTGCTGCTGGCGAACGCCGAGGCACTGGTCTTCGAGTACGAAACCGGGGTCCCGCAGTTCACCGAGACCCTCTACCTGCCGATCATGCTGGCCGCCGGCCTGCTGGCCGCCCACGTGATCGGGCGCGCGGTCCCGGGCGGCGCCCCGGTCACGCTCGCGGTCGCCGGCTACGCCGCGCTGCGGCTGCTGATCATCGCGGCGCTGGCGACACTGGGGCGCAGCACCCCGGACCTGCCGCTCGCGGTGCTCGGCTTGGCGGTCTACGACCTGCCACTGCCCGGACGGCTGGCACGCCCTGCGGCCGCCGCACTGGCCACCGCCACCCTCGCATGGGGTGCCAGCGCGCTCAGGCTGGCCAGCGCCCATCCCGACGCGGTGGCGATCACCGCCGTGCCGGTGATCGTGATCAGCACCCTTGTCCTGGCCCTCGGGTCGTCGCGCCGGTCGCGGGCCGCGCTGCCCGCCGCCGTGGCGGTGCTGATCAGCGGTAGCGCCTTGGCCACCGGCGCGGGGCGTGCGCACGCCCACGACCCGGGGCAGGGCCCGGCGGTAGCCACCGTCGACCTCACCGCCGACACCGACGGGCGCGGCCAGATCACCATGACCGCCCGCTTGACCGACACCGGCGACTGTGAACACACCACGCCGATCCGTCTAGCCGCCCGGCGCGCCGGCCAGACGTTCACCGGTGACCTGCGTCAAACCGGCCTGTGCCGCTACGCCGGGACAGTGACGGTGCCCGGGTCCGGCCGCTGGTTCACCTACGTCGAACTGCGCGAGGGCGATGACAACACCGAGGCCTGGCTGCCGGTCGACGCGGGCACCGCCGGACAGCTCACTCAGACCCGGGTGCTGTACCGGCCCGCGGGCACCGGGGCCGGGCACCGCAGCGCCGAAATCGCCGCCGGCACACCCATTTATCTGGTCGGCATCGCCCTGCTCGGGCTCGGCGCCGCCGCGGTCCGTCGCAGTCCACACCGTCACCACGGCGCGTAAAGTCCGCTGCCGCAACAAATTACATCAATGAAATTTGGTGCGAGAGTTAACCAGTGTGACGAAAGTGATGTACCGTGGCTCACAGTACGGCGCAACTACGTACTTGGACTGGCCGTAGATCACTCATGTGATGGCGGGCAGCACACCCGGGCATAAGGAGAACTGAGCCGATGGCCTCACTATCGCGCACGGATCGTTCCCGACGCCGAACCGCGGCCCCTGCGCGCCTTCGGGCACGAGGATGGCTGCGGCGGATCGGTTATGTGGCAGCGACGGTGTCGACGGTGGTCGCGATGGCCACGCCGGCTCAGGCCGAACCTTTGGCCGCGGGAGGATGGGACCCGTCATTGCCGAGCGTGCTCAGCGCCGGGGCGCCGGGCGACCCGCTGGCGATCGCCAATGCGTCGCTGCAAGCGACGGCGATGGCGGCCCAGACCACCATGGACCTCGGCCACAAATTTCTGAGCACCCTGGGCATCGGCAGTCCCACGGCGGCGCCCGCCGCGACGGTGCGGGGCAACCGGGTCTACGGCAAGCAAGCGATCGAGTATGTGATCCGCCGGGCCGGTTCACAGATTGGTGTCCCCTACTCCTGGGGTGGCGGCAGCCTGACCGGCCCGAGCCGCGGCATCGACTCCGGTGCGGACACGGTCGGATTCGACTGTTCCGGGCTGACCCGGTATGCCTACGCCGGCGTGGGTATCAACCTGCCGCGCTTCTCTGGCGATCAGTACAACGCGGGACGCAAAGTGCCGCCGTCGGAAGCCAAACGCGGCGATCTGCTGTTCTGGGGCCCCGGAGGGGGGCAGCACGAAGCCATCTACCTGGGCGGCGGCCAGATGCTCGAAGCCCAACAAACCGGTGTGCCCGTGAAGATTTCGCCGGTGCGCCGCGGCGGCATGACCCCGTACGTCACCCGCATCATCGAAACGTAGCGCCAGCGCCGGCCCCCTGGGGCCGCGGCCTTGTGCGTCGGTAGCGCGCTGCGTTAGAGGGCGCACATCCACACGCCCGAGGCGCACAAGGCCGCGACGGCCAGTGGACCCACAGCGATCAGGGTGGAGGCACTGCCCAGGGCTGCTTGGGTGCCGATCCGCACCCGCTGGGTGGCCGGGCAGGCCAGGCGCTCGGCGCGGTGCAAGACGGCGACGTCGGCGGCCCCCAGCGCCGAGGCAGGAGCCGCACCGACCAGGGCCATCAAGCCGTCCAGCAGGGCCCGCCTGCCGTAGCGGGCCGCGGCGGCGTCGTCGGCGCACATCTCCAGCAGCCGCGCGACTTCGGTGGCGCCGCGGGTGATCAGACGCACCCGCGGCAGGATCAACGCCACGCCGCGCATCGCCGTGACGATGGCCAGGTGCCGGCCCGCGACATGGGCGCGTTCGTGGGCGATCACGGCGGCCAGTTCACGTTCCCCGAGGGCCGCCACCGCCGCACTGGTGACCACGATGGTCGCCGGGCGGCCCGACACGCAATATGCGGCCCGCTCGGGGGTCTGCATCACATACACGTCCGCGTCAGCGGTTGGTTGGCCCACCAAGCGGATGGCCTCGGAATGCCGATGTGCCTTGGCCCGCAGTCGCACGATGGTGCGGGTCAGGCGCGCACCCGAGAACACGACACCCGCGGCCGCGGCCGCTACCGCGGCCAGCACCGTTACCTGCGCGATGCCCCCGGCCCGGCCCGCCGCCAGGTCGCACAGCAATTCCACGCACGAGGCGACCAGCGACCGGGTCTGGTGCCAGTGCCGCAGCACGTCACCGGCGACCAGCACGCCGACGGCGAGCCAGCTGACCAGAAACGCCACGATCGCGACCAGCCATGCCGCGATGCCGCTGCGCGGCGCGTGGCCGCCATGGGTCAGTCGCGCCAGCACCGGCGGACCGGCCACGCCCAGCACGATGCCGTGGGCAACCAGCAGGCCGGCGGCGTTCATGATGTTTTCGGCTTGCCGGACCGTCGCGCGATGCGGCGCAGCGCTGTGCGCAGATGCTCGGAGTCATCGGGCTCGATCTGCTCGATGAAATAGCTCAACACCAGATCCGACCGTCCGCCGCCGTCGAGCGCATCGCGCATCAACTGCGCGGTGTGCTCTTCACGACTCATCACCGGCAAGTAGCGGTAGGCCCGGCCGTCGCGTTCGCGTTCCAGCCAGCCCTTGGTGTGCAGATTGTCCATCGTCGACATCACCGTGGTGTATGCGATGCGCCGCTGCTCGCTGAGCTCGTCGAAAATCTCGCGTACCGTGACCGCATCCGGCAGGTGATTCCACACCCGCTCCATGACAACCGCTTCCAGTTCCCCGAACCCTCGTACTCGCACCCGGTACACCCTTCACACGCCTTGTCGGCGAGCCTACCGCGGCACCCCCGGTAGGGCGGGCAGCCGCGCCCTCGTCCACCACATCCACACAGCGACAGCGCGGTGTATGCCGGTCGCCTGTGGGACCCCCGGCCCGGCTTTGGTGAAAGCGGGGCTACTCGGCGTGATGGATGCACCGCGTCATCCGGTACCCATCCGGTAACCAGCGCCACGCACATTCACCACAAAGCGAGGTACTGCGGGGTCGTCCTCGAGCTTGCGGCGCAGATGCCCGATATGCACGTCGATCACGTTCTTTTCACCCGCCCACGACCGGCCCCACACGGTTGCCAGCAATTCGTGCCGACTCACCACTGCCGCTGGCCGCGCCGACAATGCGGCCAGGATGTCGAACTCGGTGCGGGTCAGCGCCACCGGTTCATCGCCGACAACGACCCGGCGCGCCTCGACGTCGATCGATAATGTGCCAAAGACCCGAACCTCGCCGCGGCCCGCCCCGGTGTCGGCTTCGGCGTGACCGTCGTGCCGTCGGGGCCGACGCAGCATTGCCCGTATCCGCGCAAGCAGCTCTTCGGCATGCCAGGGCAGCCTGACGACATCGTCGGCGCCGGCCGTGAGGCCGGCAATCACACTCGACGCGGAATCGCACATACTGCCCAGCACCACATAGGCATCGGAGAACGAGCGCAACTCGCGGCATACCCACAGCCCGTCAATGTCCGGCAGCACGACGTCGAGAACCACAACGTCGGGCGCGGTGCTCCGGGCCAACCGCAGCGCCCCCGTACCGTCGGGAGTGATGGCGACCTCGAAGCCTGCTCGCTGCAGACAGTCAGTCACCTCGGAGCTCGGCGCCGCCGCGTCATTGACAATCAGCACCCGACATCTCGCGTGGCTGCGTACGGTCTCGATCGTCACCGCTTCCCTTCTCGTTCGCGGGGGGTGACCGGCTGCCGGTCCAGCCCCAGCGATTTACTATTTGCATTAGTACTATGCAGCTTAGTAGTTATCGGGAGCGGGAGGCGGCCGTGACACGGTGGACGTCGGTTCATTGGCTGGTGGCCGCGGCGGGAGCGGCGGTGGTGTGGCTGGCGATCGGTATCCCCACCGGTCTGCTCGCCACCCCCTGGTACACCCGCATGACACCGCCCACCTGGTGGAGCTACCTCGTGTGGGTGGCCACCGCCGTCATGAGCGGCTTGTTCATCGCCACCTACGTGCGGCGACCGGGTGCCGGTCCTGTGCAGCGCCGCACCGGCGCCGGCGCGGTCGCCAACATTGGGTCACTGCTGGCCGTGGGTTGTCCGGTGTGCAACAAACTGGTCGTGGCCGCGGTCGGGATCAGTGGGGCGCTGAGCATGTGGGCCCCGCTGCAGCCGCTGATCGCGATCGCGTCCCTGCTCGCGCTGGGATGGGCGTTGCGGCGGCGCCTGACCGCCCGCGACGTGTGCCCGCTGCCCGCGCCGTGAGTGTTGTTGCGCAGCAGCACCATTGACGGGATATATCAGGGCAGCGCGCTGCCGCGGCGCCACTGCTCCCAGGGCATGCTCCAATCGCCGTTCTGCCAGATCTGTAGCGGCTCACCGCCGGTGTTGCGTACCTCCACGACGTCGCCGGGCACCGAAAAGTCGTAGAACCATTGGGCGTTTTCGGCATTGAGGTTCAAGCAACCATGCGAGACATCGGTGTTGCCCTGCGCCCACACCGTGCTGTCGAGCTGGTGCAGGTAGATCCCGTCAATGCTGATCCGCGTGGCCCAGGAAATCTTTTCGCGGTAACCCAGGCGAGAGTTGATCGGTAGCCCGTAGGTCGAGGAATCCATGATGACCGGGTTGGCCTTGTCCAGCACGGTGTAGATGCCGCGCTGGGTCCAGAACGAGA
The DNA here is from genome assembly GCF_039668335.1 of Mycobacterium sp. SM3041. Lineage (NCBI taxonomy): Bacteria > Bacillati > Actinomycetota > Actinomycetes > Mycobacteriales > Mycobacteriaceae > Mycobacterium > Mycobacterium sp. SM3041. The sequence goes on from NZ_JAYXBQ010000073.1 coordinate 12,184, forward strand.
TCGTCTGTCCGTTGATCGTCTGGCTGCCGCCCATACCCATTGATGTCGGCATGGTGCGCACCAGCGCTCCGTTGTCGAACACCGTGACCTGTTTGGTGTTGTCGTCGGCGATCGCCACGTGGGCGTCCCCGATCTGGAAGCTGACCCGGGCGTCCTCCTGCCCGTAGAGCCCGTCGCCGACCGCCACGCCGTAGATGTTCGCTTCGACGGTGACCGTAGTGCCCGGGGAAAAGTACTGCGGCGGACGCCAATGCGCGGTCTGGTCATCGAGCCAGTACCAGGAGCCCTGCACCGGCGGACTCGTGGTCACCACCAGTCGGCGTTCCGCAGCGGCCTTGTCGGTAATCGGTTCATCGAACCGTGCCACGACGACCGTGCCGATGCCGTAACGCTGTCCATCGCGCAGCGGTGCGCCGCCGGTGGTCCGCAGCGACACGGCCGTCTGGTTGCCGGGTACGAGGGTGGAAAACGTCGACGTCTGTTGAATCGGGGTGCCCGCGGCACCGACGGCCGTCGCTGTGACGGTATAGGTGCGCCCGTACCCCAGCGCGGCGACCGGTTTCCAGACCGTCGCATCGGGTGTCAGCACGCCATCGATTCGTCGGCCTTGGTCGTTGACCATGACCACCTCGGTCACGGTGCCCGATGCCGCCGTCACGGTGACCGGCGCCAACGGGTCGACCTGCTCAGCCCCAGATGGCGGAGCCAGGACAAGCGTGACAGGCACGGTGGGCGGCCGGGCCGTCGACTGCGCGGCGCTGCCACGGTCACCGGCACAACCGAACCCGCAGCGCTGCGTGAAGATGATGACCCCGCCGCCGATCAGCGCCACCGCCAACAACACCGAGGCCACCGCCCGCGCCCAGGTTTTCCCGCTGATGCCCAACACCGCCCCCTGTCTTCGACATTCGGACCGCGGCTGCGCACGACCATGCCATGAACTACTGACAAATATAGTAGACGCTGTGTGGCGTACCGGACGATGGGACGGTAGCCGATCATCGGTCGAAATGAGTTGGTGCCCTGTGGATTAGCCGCGACTTCGGCACGGCTAGATCGCGGCGTTTTCGCTGCCTGGGACACGCGAGCTCCCGCCCAGGCAATCACTGATCCGCTCGTGCGGGCGCGTCAGCGTTGCAGCCCGATGTGCAGTGGTATGCGCCGAGGGTGCAGGGCGCCGTGTGCGCCGGGAACATTGACGTGACCGAGCTTCTCCTTTGATCGTCGCCCGCCCCTCGCGCATGCCACCGAGCGCCGACCCGGCGTGTATCTGACGACTCGGCAGCGGCCGCTACCGGTGCACCTCCACCTCCGACATCGATGGATCGCCCAGGGGAAGGCGCACGCGGAAGGTGGTCTGCCCCGGACTTGCGTCGACGCCGATGCTGCCGTCGTGGGCCTCGGTGATGGCTTTGGCGATCGCCAGCCCCAGCCCGGTGCTGGGACTTCCCTCGGGTCCCGGTGTTCGGGCCCGGACAAATCTGCCGAAGATGTCGCCCACCATCGTGTGGTCAATGCCGGGGCCATCATCAGAGACGGAAAGTTCAGCGATGTTCTCACCGCTCAAAACCCGCAGCGAGACAACGGCTGTGGAGCCCGGCGGCGTATGTGCCCGCACATTCGCGAGCAGATTCATCACCACTTGGTGCAGGGCGGCAGCGTCCCCCCGCACCCACACCGGGGTTTCCGGTAGCTCGGATGTGTACCGATGGTCCGGCGCGGCAACGGCGGCATCGCTCACGGCGTCGCTGACCAATGCACTCAATTCCACGCTTGAGAAATCGAGGGCGCGTCCCTCATCCAGGCGCGAGAGCAGCAACATGTCGTCGACTAGCGCGGTCATCCTGCAGGATTCGGCTTCGATGCGTGCCAGCGCATACTCGGTAGTCTGAGGAAGCGCTGCGCTATCCTGCCTGGTCAGTTCGGCGTAGCCGCGGATGGAAGCCAGCGGAGTGCGCAGTTCATGGCTCGCATCACTGAGAAAGCGCCGCATACGCCGCTCCTCCCGCCCGCGCGCCACCAGTCCGGCATCGACACTGGACAACAGCCGATTCAATGCGTCCCCGACAATGCCCACCTCGTTGTCAGGGGCCGCGTCATCGCGCCGGACACGCATCGTGATGCGGTGACCGGCTTCGCCCAGCGGCGCTTGAGACGCCTGAGCAGCAACGGCCGCGACCCGATGCAAGGGGCGCAATGCGCGTCGGACCAAGATGACGGTGCACGCGGCGGCAGTCAGCGCGGCGATGATCGTAATAACAACTACAGCAACCGTTTTCGTTGCGATCATCTGGTTCGCCGCGTGCATCGAGACGGCGGAGATCAGACGCACGCCGGGGCCGACATCGGCGCCTGCCAGTCGATAAGTTCCCAGCTCCCCGAGGCTGACGGTGTGCGGCGAGGCCGTCGCAAGTGAACTTAACGACTCAAGCGAGTTCACCGCAGTCATCGGGGGCAGGCCGGGGCCAGTATCGGTAAACATCGCCGCCTCAGCGACATGGCCGCCGCGCATGACGGCGATGACCGTGCCAGGCGCCTGGCCTGTCAACCCAGCCAGGCCGGCATGGCGCGCTGCGCTGGCGAGCGACCCGTCGTACATATGCTGGAACACTGCGAGCGAAGAACGAACCGCGTTGTCGCCCATGGCTGTTACATATGCGTGAAGCGTGTAGATCGATAGCGCGCCAAGAGCCAATACCAGCGCGGACACGAGTGCCGACACGCCCAGAACCAGCTGAGTACTCAACTTGCGCAGGCCCCAGCGGGACCGATGATGGGCCAATCTCACCCCAACTCTTGCCGCTGGCCACGTGAATGTGCACCCGTATGCGGTGCAGCACAGAGGTTCTGGGCATCCGGCCATCCTGCCCAGCTGCGACTGCCTATCGACGGCACCTCCGATTGCGGGACTGCGTTTGCTTCCACGGTCCAGATCATGGGTTGAGTATCGGGCCGAAGTACGTAGTTGTCACGTAGTTCATATCCAATTCTCATGATGGCGGCCATTGCGTGGGCGCATTAGAGTCAGGGATCCCTCAACCCGATACCGCGCCGGGGGCGCCGGCTTGTCCGAATAGCCGATCGTGGCACCGGCCGCCGCGATGCGGTGTACTCGACTATTCGCGCGAGCTCCACTTCACCGATGCTCCGCTTTTGATTGAAAGACCATAATGAACCTCGACACGCGAATCTTCTACGTCATCAACGGTTTTGCCCGGAACACTCCGTGGCTGCAGCCGGTTGTCGCCGGATACGCCAACAACGGGATTCTGGTGTTCGCCGCGCTGATGATCGCCGGTTGGTGGGTCGCTCGCAAGAGCAGCGGTCCGGCGGCGATGGCCGCGGCGCTGTGGACGCCACTGGGCGTCCTTGCCGCGCTGGTGGTCTACGATCCGATCGCTTTGGCGGTGAACGAGACCCGTCCATGCAATGCGCTGCACGACATCGTGGTCCTGCACTGCAACACCGATGGCGGTTTCCCCAGCGTCCACACCGTTATCGCCGCGGCGGTCGCAGCGGGAATGTGGCTGGTGAACCGATACCTGGGCATCATCACCGTGCTGGCGGCCGCGTTCATGGCGTTCGCTCGCGTGTACGTCGGCGCACACTATCCCGGCGATGTGCTTGCCGGGCTCACGCTGGGGTTCGCGATCAGTCTGGCCGGGTACGCCCTGGCGCGACCACTGCTGCGCCGGCTCATCGGCCACGCTCGCAGGACATGGCTACGCGTCCTGCTCACCGCACAGGCCGCCGAGTCTGGCACCACTGATCCGAACCCGCCACGAGCCCATTGGTAGCCAGACCGTGGCAGGGCTGTATCGGCGCGGCCGATGACCGTGTATGCGGCCGGGTTCGGGTACGTCTATTCCCGTGGAGCCAGGCGCTGTGGAATTCGGTTGTGGTCATCAGAGGGGCACGCATCGAACCTCTGGTTCGGGTTTGAGTCGCGCCTGAAGGCGTTGGCGGGATCGGATCGTTTGGCCAGCGCCGGTGTGGTCATGCAGGACCGCTAATGCGACGCCCCTCAGGACTCCGCGGCGATCCGTTCGACGACCGGCTGCAGATCCGTGGCGAGCAGTTCTTTGAGGAACACCGCAGCGACGCGTCGGTGGCGATCGAGAATCAGTGTGGTGGGTACCACGCTCGTCGGATAGCCCTTGCCCAACGCGATGACGCTACGCATCGCGGGGTCGAAGATCGATGGATGCATCACGTGGCGGTCCGTAACGAAATCCTGTGCCGTGGCACGGTTGTCGCGTACGTCTACACCCAGAAATGCGACGCCGAGCGGTTCGGTGGCAGTGAACACTTTCTCCAGTTCCGGGGTTTCGGTGCGGCACGGTGCGCACCACGCTCCCCAGACGTTGACGACGACGACCTTGCCCGCAAAGTCAGACACCGCAATGGGCCGGTAGTCCATCAGGGCGATGCCACCGAGGTCCCCGATGACGCGGCGCGATGGTGGCGGGTCGTAAAAGATGTCAGTCTTGCCGCCGGGGGAGACGAATTCGAAGGTGCCACCTTGCGCGACAGCGTCCGTGCCGATGCTGCAGCCGGCCAGGATCGGCACACCGGCCAGCACGACAGCCAGTGCCCTCACGCGCAACCGGTTCAGCATGAGGTCCCTTCGATGGCGGTGACACTAGACAACGTCTACTATCTAGGTACGGAGATAGTAGACGGTGTTGATCCGGTGCACCAAAAGTACGGGTCGGAACGCGAGAGGGATGCCACGATGACTCAGTTTCTGCTAGCGGCGGCGCCTTTGGCCTGCCCGATTGGGATGGGTGTGATGATGTGGATGATGATGCGCGGCAATCACAGCCCCGCCGACGCAGAACAGCGTGAGGTGGCCCAGCTGCGGGCCGACATCGCCGAACTGAAGTCCTCACGGGCGCACCAGCTCTGATGTCAAGCTGGGGCGCGGTGCTGATCGTCACCGCGGCGGTGGTGCTGACCTATGTCTTTTGCGTGCGGCCGATGCGGCGAGGCAAAAGCTCGAGTTGTGCCGGTACGTCCACGACGAGCGCCGAGGTGGCCGAGTTACGTAAGGAGTTGGCGCAGTTGCGTGAACAGAGAGATCAGGGCGCGTGACCGATCGCACCGACCAGACAACTGAAACCCACCCCTTTCCCCAAGCGCCGATGGCACCCGCCGTCGAGCGGGTGGAGTTGATGATCGGCGGGATGACGTGCGCGTCCTGTGCCGCGCGGATCGAGCGCCGGCTCAACAAGATCGACGGCGTGACCGCCGCGGTGAACTTCGCCACCGAGAAAGCGATCGTGGCCTTCCCGGCCGGGATGTCGGTCGCTGACCTCACCGGTGCCATTGCCGACGCCGGCTACACCGCCACCCCTCCCACGCCGACCACGACGCCCGCCGTCGAGGCCGGTGATGGCGCCGGCGAGCACGATGAGCATCTGCGCTCGCTACGCCAACGCATGCAGGTGTCGGTGGCGCTGGCGATCCCGGTGATCGCGATGGCGATGATTCCGCCGCTGCAGATCGCCAACTGGCAGTGGCTGTCCCTGACCTTGGCCGCGCCGGTCGTGGTGTGGGGCGCGTGGCCGTTCCACCGGGCCGCCGCCCTCAACGCCCGGCACGGCACCGCTACGATGGACACCCTCATCTCCGTCGGTGTCGGCGCGGCGTTCCTATGGTCGCTGTTCGCGCTGTTTTTCGGCACCGCCGGCCAACCGGGGATGCACCACGAGTTCAGCCTGACCGCCGGCCGCGGGGATGCCACCGGCAACGTCTACTTCGAAGTGGCCACCGCCGTCACCGCGGCGATCCTGCTGGGCCGATTCTTCGAGGCCCGCGCCAAACGCCGCGCGGGCGCGGCCCTGCGATCACTGTTGGAGTTGGGCGCCAAAGACGTCGCAGTGCTGCGCGGTGGTGGTGAACTCCGCATCCCGACAGAACAATTGGCTGTCGGCGACCGGTTCGTGGTGCGCCCGGGTGAGAAGGTCGCCACCGACGGGGTGATCGTCGAGGGCGGCTCGGCGGTCGATGAGTCCATGCTCACCGGCGAATCGGTACCGATCGAGGTCGGCCCGGGCGATGCGGTCACCGGGGCCACGGTCAACGTCGGCGGGCGGCTGGTGGTTCGGGCGACCCGCGTCGGCGCCGACACCCAACTCGCCCAGATCGCCCGCCTGGTGACCGAAGCCCAACAGGGCAAAGCCCAGGTTCAGCGGCTCGCTGACCGGGTGTCGGCGGTGTTCGTGCCCGTCGTCATCGCGATAGCGCTGCTGACGTTGGGGGTCTGGATCGGCACCGGTCACGGCGTGGCGGCCGGGTTCGCCGCGGCGGTGGCGGTGCTGATCATCGCGTGCCCCTGCGGGCTCGGATTGGCCACGCCCACAGCACTTTTGGTTGGGACGGGGCGCGGCGCGCAGCTGGGTATCGTGATCAAAGGACCCGAGGTCCTCGAATCCACCCGCCGCGTCGACACGGTCGTGCTGGACAAGACCGGCACAGTCACCACCGGCAAGATGAGCCTGATCGGCGTGCACACCGCCGCCGGGGTGTCCGAGGCGCAGGTGCTGCAGGTGGCCGGGGCGTTGGAGGATGCTTCGGAGCATCCGATCGCCAAGGCGATCGCCGCCGGGGCCCGCGAACGGGTCGGCGACCTGCCCACGGTTGCGGGATTTGTCAACCATGAGGGTCTCGGTGTCACCGGCGAGGTCGACGGGCTGCCCGCGCTGGTGGGCCGCGACGGTCTCATGGACAGTTACGAGATCACCGTGCCGGCGGAGCTGGTCGCCGCCAAACAGGACGCTGAAACCCGCGGCCGCACCTCAGTTGTGGTTGCCTGGGGCGGGCAGGCCCAAGCCGTGCTGATGGTCGCCGACACCGTCAAACCGACCTCCGCTGAAGCGATCGGCGGCCTGCGGGCGCTCGGCCTGACCCCGGTGCTGCTCACCGGGGACAACGAGGCCGTCGCTCGCGCAGTGGCCGCCGAGGTCGGCATCGACCAGGTGATCGCCGAAGTCATGCCCAAAGACAAAGTCGACACGGTCGCCCGGCTACAACAGGGCGGCGCGGTCGTGGCGATGGTCGGCGACGGCGTCAACGACGCCGCCGCTCTGGCCCAGGCCGATCTGGGACTGTCGATGGGCACCGGTACCGACGCCGCGATCGAGGCCAGCGACCTCACGTTGGTGCGTGGGGATCTGCGCTCGGCGGTCGACGCCATCCGGTTGTCGCGGCGCACCCTGCGCACCATCAAAGGCAACCTGTTCTGGGCGTTCGCCTACAACGTGGCCGCGATCCCGCTGGCCGCGCTCGGCCTGCTCAACCCGATGCTCGCCGGCGGCGCAATGGCCTTCTCCAGCGTCTTCGTCGTGACCAACAGCCTGCGACTACGCACGTTCACCAGCACCGCCACCCCCGAATCCGGTTCTGCGGCAACACCGCCCGCCCGGCGGCCACGGTGGGTGCCGGCCGCTGCCGCGATCATGCTGGCCGGTGTTGTGGCGGCAGTGGTGGTCGGCGTGCAGCATTGGGCACCGGCCAGCGCGGCCACCACGCTCACCCTGCTGGCCGCGGGAGGGGTGATCGGCATCGCCGGCACCGTCACCGGCTTCCTGGCCGCCCGCAACCGCAACTGACACCGCCTCCACCCCAACCGAATTCTGATCGACTCAAGCGAACAAGGACCACGAATGAATCTGACCGCCGTATTGATCACCGGGCTGCTCGCCGGAGGCGTGTCGTGCGCGGCCGTGCAGGGCGGGCTGCTGACCGGACTGATCACCCGCCAACGGGCCACCGAGGTCGCCGCGGCCGAGGCGGCCACCGGGACCCGCCCCGGCGGGTCGACGCTGGAGGCGATCCGTGACGACCTAACCCCGGTGGGCGGATTCCTGGCCGGGAAACTGGTGTCCCACACCGTCTTAGGTGCCCTGTTGGGGGCGGCCGGGGCAGCGGTGCAACTGTCGATCGGGGCCCGCACCGGGATCCAGATCGTCGCCGGCCTGCTCATCATCAGCTTCGGCCTGGCCCAATTGGGTGTCCCGGGTTTTCGGCGCATCGTGATCGAACCGCCCGCCTCCTGGATGCGGTTCGTGCGAGGCCGTGCCCGCTCGCAGACCGCGGTCGCGCCGGCCCTACTCGGGATGGCCACGATCCTCATCCCGTGCGGGGTGACACTGTCGGTGGAGGCGCTGGCCCTGGCGTCCGGGTCGCCGCTGCAGGGCGCGCTGATCATGGCGGTGTTCATCGCCGGCACCAGCCCGCTGTTCGCGCTGATCGGTTACGCGGCCCGCAAATTGGCCACGGTGTGGAGTGGGCGCCTGGCCGCGGCGACCGGTGTCGCGGTCGTGGCGATGGGCCTGTTCACCCTCAACGGCGGTCTGGAATTGGCAGGGTCACCGCTGGCCGCGAGCCACCTCGGCCGGACCCTGGGCCTGACCGGGTCGGCCGCCGTCGCCGACGCGGCCACCGTGACCATCACCGCCGGACACCAGAACGCGGTCATCACCGCCGGCCCCGGCGGCTACAGCCCCGAGAACATCCAACTGAAATCCGGCATACCCACCACCCTGACCGTGCACTCCGATAACGCCGAAGGCTGCATCCGGTCTTTCCTGATCGACCGGACCGGGGACGAACGCATCCTGCCGGTCACCGGGGACACCCGCATCGACCTCGGGGTTCTGCAGCCCGGGCAGCTGACCTATCACTGCGGCATGGGCATGTACGGCGGCTACCTCACCGTCACCTAACAACCAACCAACCTCGACACCATCTGCGAAACCCCAGGAGCACACCACATGCCGACCACCCACACCTTCCGCGTCGACGGAATGCACTGCGCCAGCTGCTCAATGCTGATCGACGAAACACTCGAAGACCTGCCCGGTGTCGCCACGTCGCACACCTCGGTCAAAAACGCGCGCACCACCGTCGAACTCGACACCACCGCCACCACCACCGAACAGGTCACCGCAGCGATCACCGAACTCGGCTACCAGGCCGAACTGCTTGCCCCCTAGCCGAATTCACGGACCGCCGCGGCACGTTGGCCGACGGACAACCACAAGAAAGAAGGCGTATCGGTGACCGCGACGCGATGGCTGCGGCCGCAAATAGCAGCGCTGACCATTGGGGCACTCGGCTTGTTCGCCTCTGCCACGGTCCTGGCACCGCACGCCACCACCACACCGCTGACACCGGTTGCCCAGAGCCCGGCCGCCGACACCGTCGGCGGTGGGACCACCACTCGCGGCGATGCGTCGCACAGCCAGATGTCCAGCGGCGAAACGAGCACCAGCGGCAGCGCGACCACCACCGGAACCGGCCACACCCAAACCAGTGGAATCACCGCAGGCGGGACCACAACAGGCGGGACCACCACTGGCGGCACCAGCAGCGGGACGCACACCGATGGCGGTGCTGCCACGACCGGTAGCAGCGGATCGACCACCACCGGCCCCACGACCACCACCGGCCCCACGACCACCACCGGCCCCACGACCACGACCGGCCACGGCGCGGACGGGTCGACTACTGACCCAACGGTCGGCGGCACCACTGGGGCAACGGGCACCAACGGCACGACCGGCCCGGCGAACAGCGGCATGCCCACCGGGACCGCCGGCGGCATGAAAAGCGGTGGCATGAAAGGCGGCATGCCCACCGGCGGCGCCATGGGAAGCGGCGCGATGAAACCCAGCGGCGCACCCATGCCCAGCAGCGCCATGGGCAGCGGCGCCATGGGTGATCGTGTGATGAGCAGCCACCCGATGCCCGGCGGCATGCACGAGCGCACCGCCGTCGCCGCGATGCCTGCTGGCAAAGTCACCGCAGCCGCTACCGGGCGCCCCGATCCAACGGTCGCGGCCATCGACACGCCAAGCCCACCGAAGGCCGCGGCCCCTGCCGACGGCCCGCAGTTGACGGCCGCCAGCACCCCTACACGCGCGCCGTGGGCGATCGTGGCCGCGGGAGTCGCGATCGCCGCTGCGGGAGGGGGCATCGGCGCTGTGTTCGGCGCCCTCACGCGACGCCGGCCCCGTGTCGGCCTGACGTGAGCGGCAAGGACGGGAGAGGGCATCGCATGGGTACCGCACGCACACCACGCAATATGGCGAAAGCCGAACGCGCACAACGCAAAACGCTCGCCCAGCTAGGATCGGGTGGGCAGCGCAGCAGACTCGTGTGGATCGCAGCATTCGCGGTCACCGCGGCGGCGCTGCTGGCCGCGACGATCATCTGGCTGCCCGCCAGAAACGGCAACCACGCGGCAACGACATCGACCGGCCTCGATCACTCCCCAGCGACGGTCGCCGCCGGCGCCGACAGCATGCCGCCGTGGCCCGCGCCCACCGATGCTGCGGCCGCCGTCGCCGCAGCAGGCCTGCCGATGCTCGGTGAGGAGGGCATGGTCGAACACGTTCATACCCACCTGGACGTGTTGGTCAATGGCCGGGCGGTGCCGGTGCCGGCCCGCATCGGCATCGACGGCACACACCGCACGATCAGCCCGCTACACACCCATGACAGCACCGGCGTAATCCACGTCGAATCTCCGGCACACCGACAATTCAGCCTCGGCGAATTCTTCTCCGAATGGCAGGTTAGCTTGTCGGCCAACAACATTGGCGCACTGCGCGCGGCCGACGGCAAGAGCCTGCGGGTCTTCGTCAACGGCGCACCGCAGACCGGCAATCCGGCCGCCATCCTGTTGAAACCGCATGATGAGATCGCCGTCGTCTACGGCACGCCGGAGCTTGGTGAGAGCATTCCGAGCACATACAATTTCCCCCGCGACGCGTAATTCGGGTCCCGGGAAGCAGACGCTGGTCACCGCGTCACATCAGCAGGCGCATTCTTCGCCGCGCCAGGCCTCAATTCCTTCACGCACGGCCAGGGCCGCCACGAGCAGCCCGACGGCGGGATCGAGCCACCACAGTCCGAATGCGGTGTTGGCCACCAGTCCGATCAACACCGCGCCAGCAAGGTAGGCGCACAACAGATTCTGGGTTCCTTCCCCGGAGGTGGCCGCCGATCCCAATTGCGCGCCCAGCCGGCGTTTAGCGCGGCCCAGGATCGGCATGACGATCAGCGACGTGATCGACAACGCGATCCCGAGCCAGCTGGTTCGAGGGTGTTCGCCCGCGATCAGGGTGGTGATGGCGTCATACGCGATGTATGGGGCGAGCAGGAAAAACGTCCCGGCGACCGCCTTCTGCGCACGAGCCTCCGCGTCCGGGGACACGGTGCGCGAGCCGGTAAAGCGCCAGACGATGATGACCGACGCCAGGCCCTCGATCAGAGAGTCCAGGCCGAAGCCGAGCAGGGCCACAGAATT
>NZ_JAYXBQ010000074.1:0-168691 GCF_039668335.1 Mycobacterium sp. SM3041
TAGGTGCCATCGGGTCGGTCACCGACCACCAGCCGCTGCGGGGCAATGTCGCGGGACCAGAAGGTGTCGTCGCTGGCCTTGCCGCTGCCGGGCACGAACCAGGTCTTTTCACCGGATGAGCCGATGCCGTACCAGCCGGTACCCGGTACGGCGACCACCGGGTAGTGGCCGACCTTGTACACGCTCATCGCGTCGCCATTGACGATGTCGGTGGGCCCGTTGTAGGTCACCTTGCCGTTGTGACTGTCGAGCACCCACGCCCACGGATGCGAATCGGCTGCCGCGGCGTTCTGGCGGCCGAGGCAGGTGAGCTGGTTGGGCCCGTTGATGTAGCAGCCCGCCACGCTGCCCGATAATTCGACGCCATTGAACAGGATCGCGCCGGTGCGGGGGTTGAACGAGTAGACCCAGGAGGTGCCAGGTCCGGCTGGGTCCGGGTGGGCCGGGTATGCCAGCGCGAACGCCCGGTCCTCGACGCTGCCGGGCAGGATGCCCTGTTTCAGGTCCGGGGCGTGGACCACGTCGGCGAGTTTGATGGTCCACGACGGTTTCGGCGTCGTGGTGGGGATCGCGACCAGCAGGTCCGCCGGGGTGCCCACCGTCGGCGCCGATGAGCCGCCGGAACCGTTTCCCGAATTACCACAGCCGGCGACCACCAACGCCGCCAGAAGCCCGACGACCGCACGACCTCTCACAACCATCCCCCCTCTGAGATGCCTCGTGGTTTCGAGTATTGCAGGCCTCCGGCCCGCGATGGCACTACCTGCGGGGTGATCCACAGTCCGCCTGGGTATTCGAACCTCAACTCCCTGCACACCTAGCACGCGCCGTGCACGGTATGCAGGCTGCATTACCCTTCGAGTCGTCGCATGGCGCACACACCCATGCCCCGTATCACACTGCGCGTCAGCACTTTTCAAACGCGGCCGACAGATCAAGCTCCAGAGGAAGACGGTGATGCTTCTCGTCGTGCCGGTAGCAGCCGCCGACGATGAACTCTGCAGGCCCGTCGACTGTCCGGATGGTCACCGCCACAGGCCTGCCGAGCCGTTGCAGAAGCGTGGGGACACCGAACGCAATCTGCCGTGCACGCGGCTGGCTGCCGGCGTCGGTAGCGATCGCGAACTGGACGACCGTCTCGGCCTGCTGTCCCGCAGCGGCCGGCACGTTGGCCTCTGCGGTCGCCTCGTAGTAGTAACCGATGAGTGCGCTGACCTCACGCCACGTTCGGAGGTCGTCATCGCTGGGAGGTCGTGGGCTCGCGAAGTATTCGTGCGGCCGGGATGTTGGGTCGTCCTGGATCGAGATACCCCAATCGGCGTCCGACAGCATCGGTTCGCCGGCTTGCAGGGCCAGCGCTTCGGCCTGGGTCGCGGTCGGCTTCAACGTGATCGTGACCCGGCGGCTGTCACCCGCGCCGCCCCAGGTCGGGGCGGTCAGGCTGGCGTTCGCCACGATTGGTGACCGGGTCATGCGCAGCCAGGCCGCGGCGGCGTCGGCGATCTGGTCGCCGCTGGGACTGTGGGCGGTGCTGTAGTAGCCCCGGGAGAAGGACGCCGATTGGTGGTCCGGCGCGTAGAGGTTGTTCGGTGCTGGCGGCGGCACGATCGGCATGCGCAGCCACAACTCCGCGGAGCGGTCGGCCAACCCGGTCTCGTCGGTGCGGCTGGCGAAGAACTCTCCGATATCTCGGATCTGCGACTCCGTGATGTCCTGGCGCAGCGTCACATTCAGATCGAAGCGTTCCCCCGAGGTGAAGGAGTTGACATAGGTCATGTCGGTGTCGGCGACCCCGGGCATCGCACGGACGTGACGGTCGAGGTCCTCGGCGTCGCCGCGGCGGCCAAAGATGCAGCTAGCCGCCGTCACTCCGATCGCCACGACCATCGCAGTGGTGATCACCAGGCGAATCGGTGACCGGCGACGGCGCTCGCCGTTCCCTACAGGCATGCCTCGAGTATTGGCGCCCACCAGGGCGCGCGGTATGGGTAGAACTACGCGGGCCCGCCAGCCCCGAAAGGAGCCGGTGTTCGGTGATGCTGACGCTCACTCGTTGAGCGGCGGCACGGTCAGCTCTTGGGTCCAGACATAGTGCTTGTTGTTCCACAGCGCGGCCTCGTCAGGCGCATCGACGGTGACCCGTCCCGGGCCGAACGTGTCGTACACCTCCAGTGCGACACGAAGACTGGCCACCATAGAAGGAAACCCCTCGGCGGTCCGCTGACCGAGCGCATCGAGATGGGCCCGGAGCGCGGCGCCTTCGGGGGTCTGCCTCACCTGCGGAGACAGGGCTGTGTACGCGCGGGCGGCGTCGGCGAGGAAGCGTTGCTTGGTCACGATGAGCCTGGCCATCGCGATCAGAGCCTCCACCGGTTCCATGGTGAATATCGCCTCGGAATCGTGTCCTTTGTCCTCGATCATCCCCGCACCCTATGTGGTCGAGGAGAATGCAGAAGTGAACACACAGCTGCCTCAGCCGCACGGCTGGAACAACCGCTACCGGCTTTTCGGGTCGATGCTGGCGATCGCGGCGCTCGGCGGCATCTACTTCACCGTGAAGACGGTTGTTGCTACGGCACACGGGCATTGGGCTGCAGCTACCGTCGCCGCAGTCTCGACGACCATTTTCGTCATCCCGACGGTGTGGATCGTGCTGATGTTCACCGGCCGCGGTCGTCTGCGGGCCAACGTGGACGGCACCGGGACCGCCCTCGCCCTGGCGACGGGCATTCGATGGCTCACCGTGTGGTTCGGCGCCGTCCTGGTCGCCGTCGCCGGCTATCTGATGTTCGGTTCGCAGATGGGCGGCGAATTCCCGGACGTGCGGGCCCGCAGCGCGGCGTTCTTCGCGGTGACGGTGCTCGGCGCTGTCCTCGGTTTAGTCGCGATGGTCCGAGCCGGCCGGCGACCGCGACCCGGGTTGCGACTCTCGTCGGCAGGGGTCGAATTTCACGACGCGGTCACCGCGTTCACCTTGCCGTGGTCAGATGTCGTCAACATCACCGGCACAGGTGTGCAAGGAAAGAACCTGCGCCCCATCATCCTTTGGCCACACGGCGGCCAGCCGGCGGTCATCGCCAACGCGAGCCTCTACGCCCCGAACGGGGCCGCATTGTTCTGGATGATCCGCTACTACTGGCTGACGCCCGCCGCGCGCGGTGAACTGGGCAACGGCGTGGCGCTCCAGCGACTTCGCGCCGGTCAATTCCCAGCCATCTGACCGACCAAGTGGTACAGCCGCGCCGCGGAAAAGACGCTCATCGGTGCAGCGCGATAGTCTCGATCGAACCTCAAAGAAAGTGAGCAAATGCCCGCATACGTCACGACCGACTACGTGGACGACCTCGACAACACCGACATCGACCCGAAGAACGTTGACACCGTTGACTTTTCGTACCGAGGAAATACCTACACCTTGGTACTGACCAAACAGCACGGTTCCCAGTTCGACAAGGACATCGCGCCGTGGATCAAGGCCGCCGAGAAAGCACAGGCACAGGTGGCCCGAGCGGCAAAGGCCAAGCCCGCAGCTCGAACTCAAAAGTCCACGGGAGCAAGAAAAACCGCCACACCGGCAAAGAACACGGCAGCACGCAAGGCCGCACCGCCGCGGAAGGCCGCGGCGAGCAAGACCACCGTGAACACCAATGAACGCAGCCGCGCCAAGGCCATCCGCGCCTGGGCTGCCAACAACGGCCACAAGGTGTCTGAGCGGGGCCGCATTTCTGCGTCGGTGGTGGAGGCTTTCGACGCCGCGCAGTAGCGCACTGCCGGCGGCTATCGGAGGTCTTCGAGCCAGGATAGGGCGATGCGTATGGCCAGTCCGACGTTGCCGATTTGGCAGTGATTGCTTGCATTTTCAGGGTCGGTGAAGATGCGCGTGGTCACTGACCTGGCGTTCGTCAGGTTTGTCGCTTGCCGGTGCAGCTGACGCAGCGGTACATAGTGGTCTTTCGCTCCTGCAAGCAGCAGTACGTCGCCGGTGATCTTGCCCGAGACGTTGCGGGTATGGGTAGCCCTGGTTGTGGCGAGGAAGTCGTATGCGGAAGCTGTTCCGGTGATATGCATCCCTTGCTGAAGTCCCCACGCGGAGACGGGCTTTCGCGCCGAGGACCGGCGGGCAATTGCGTTGATGACCGGTCGGGCTCGAAGAGTCAACAACAGCCGCAGTGCCGGCGCCGCACCTCGGCCGATTTGGCGGGCGGTGACCTCAAGTTCGTCGTCGAGGATGTCGAAGGCGATGATTCGGCGCAATCGGGGTTCGAATGCTGCCGCGCGGATCACTAGTCCGCCGCCGAGGGAGACGCCGATCGCCGTGACGTCGTGGTCGATGCCAAAGTGGTCCAGCACCGCAGCCACGGGCTTGTCCCACTCGGGTGTCATGGGCAGACCATGGTCTTCCAATGCACCGCCCTGTCCGGGGCCGTCGAAGGTGATCACTCGGTATCCGGCAGCAACGATGCCGACGATCATGGGCAGGAACTCTTCGACGTAGCTGTCGAACCCGCCGAAGACCAGCACTGTATCGACAGGCGTTCCCTGTGGCTTGAGGTCGTAGGTCGGCAGCGCCCCGAGGTTGCTGCCATCGTGGTACGGCACCTCGGTGGGACTGACCTGGTAGGTGGCACGCATATCGGCAAGAAAGCGCGCCCGGCTGGTCGCGCGCCGTGGATCGGTTGGTGCCATGAAGAATTCGGCAGCGCGAGTGTAGTAGGCCGCGGCGAGAATACGGTCGCGACGCCGTGCCCCTTCTGCGAGGGTGAGGAATCCGTCGATCCAGTCCGGGTAGCTGTTCGCCTCCTTGGCCAGCGTCGACACTTCGCTAATGGCGTCAGGTCCGATCCATTGCACCCACCGGTTGCATTGGAAATTCAGACTGTCGTCCGGGTGGAAATGGTGGTAGCCGACGATTGGTGCTTCGGGTCGCCAGTCCAAAACGGGGGCGGTTGCAGCCATCAGCACTCCTATCGCAAGGTAGATTGCGATAGCCAGGCTAGGCCGCTCGCGGACATAACGCAAGGAAACTTGCAATACGATGAACGGTGTGACAGATACACATCGCCTGGGTCGGCGCGGCGAGGCACTGCGGCGCGCGGTCCTCGACGCGACGATCGAAGAGATCACCGCCCACGGCGCCGACGCCACCACGATTCAGGCGATCGCTTCCCGCGCCGGCGTACACGAAACGTCGATCTACCGGCGCTGGAAAACCCGCGAAAACCTGATCCTTGACGCTCTCATCGACCGGACCAGTGCCGATATCCCCACTCCGAACACCGGCTCGCTTCGCGGCGACCTCGTCGCCCTGGCACGCGCCATTGCGGCTTTCCTTCAGTCACCCGTCGGGGCTGCGTTCCTGAAAGCTGGAGCGCAGGCACCCGCAGCCAATGACGAGGCCTTGCATGACTTCTGGGCCGCCAGGCGCGGGACGCTCGCCGCCGTCATTGACAGGGCGAAAGAACGCGGCGAGCTCGAACGAACCGTGGACGGTCGCCTCGTTCTTGAGGCAGTCGTTGCGCCATTGCACTTCAGAACATTGCTGACCAAAGAGCCAATAGACCATGGTTTCCTCGAGCGGCTCGTCGACCTTGTGCTGAGCGGCGCCGGGACTCGCTAGATTTTCGCCCGTAACCAACCCGGTGGAACTCCACACCTAGTCGGTATTGGTAGGACAGATGTCGATACCGCGGTGGACAATTCGGCATCGCCGTCCGCTATCCGAATCCGAAATGCGCGGGGGGAGTGACTTCTACGTCAAGCCGGTACATGATCCGCCCGTCCTCGTCCTCAAAGCAGTCCCAGTCCACGCCCGCGACCGCAAGCTCCGGATGCTCGGCGAGATAGATCGCCGCTCGCGCAAATGGGCCGCTATTCTGAGCCTCTGAGTCCTCTTCCCCAAGAAACGTGACGATGGCCGCCAAACGTGCCTTAACCGCTTCCCGGGCACCGGTGGGAACGGAGTCGAGCACGTGTTTGAGACCGTCTACATGACGGGACGCTAGGCCGGTAAAGCGTTCTGCCATTGCCGCTTCCAGCGCACGTACCCGTCGCTGCTCGAAAACAACGTCGGGTGACGTCTGCGCAGGCCGCCAACCAGATAGCGGCCACAGCAACGCATTCCCCCGTGCATAACGGTCAAGCAGTTCGGCGACGTCGATCGGAAAGAGCTGCCCGTCGATCACGCTGGCTAGTTCAGCCTGTGCCTCAGTGAGAGCCGTAAATCCTGTCGCTTGAACCAGCATCAGAGTGCCGTCAACGATCACCTCGTCGAGGTGAAGAAGGTTCCGCCAGTACAAGGGGTGGGACTCCTGAACCCGGGTTCTCTCGTCGAAGAATGTGTCGTCGAAGATGCGAGAACATATGTGCGGGATCATGGCCACCATGTCGTTGACGTCCTCGGTCAAGCGCTCGATGACGTCAACGACCAGCCATGGGCCGAGCTTGAACCCGCGAAATGCTGGGTCGATAAACACGTTTTCAATAAGTATGGCTGCGCCGAAAACACCGCCCAGCGGCTCGAACAGTTGCTCAACGGGTGGCGCGAAGTCGCGGTCCGCGGAATCGAAAAGTGCCGCGAAACCATGTGGATCGCATGCATCGCCGTGATCGGATGGAAGTTCGGTTAGAAATTCGGCGACGGATGCCCCGATTTTGGCTCTAATGAAGTCGACGTAGCCGGCAACGACGGTGGTCGCGGGATTATCGGCATCGGTCATGTGCAGCTCAGCGCGCCAGAGAGTGAAGTACGGGTTCGTCTCGCCTCTTGTTTTCATATGGGTCACGGGATTGCTAAACGCCCGCTGTTCACGGCGGCTACCGATGATCGCGGCTGCGTAGGTGCCCATCTCGATTGCCTCCGCAGAACGAGGCGGACTTGCAACGTGGTCGGTGCGCAGGTATCCGACGTCATTCAACGCTGCGGTCAGGACGCTGATGTAGTCACGACCAATCGCCTGAGCGACACCTTGAAGGACCTCGGAAGTGGGCATCGCTCGCATACCCCGGCGCCGCCATAGGTCGAGGTTCTGCCGGCTGATCCCGATGCGCCGGGCGACCTCGGCGTGCGTGATTCCCGCTGCTTCCCTGAAATCGTCAATCAGGGCTAAGAGTTGAGCTGTCCCGACTTCTGTTGACTCTCTAGGTGCCCCGTCATCCATGCTGATTACGCTCCTCCTAGAACGACGGAGTGTCAATATGCTGTTGACAGATATCCGTCAATTCAAATTGCACCTATGTGTGGGATCGCGCTTCGAGCGTGGTGTTCGCTGTATCAGCAGGTTGGCGTAGCCAGAAAAGTAGTAGCCCGGCTCGGGCGCGCACGCTGGCGGCCGCCAGACCGCGCTCCGTCGGTGCGCCGGTATTACCGGAATTGGTGACGGGCAGCCCCCGCCAGCTCCAATAAACTGGCTTCACGCGACAGCACGAGCGTCACGCTGCGCGTATCAAACAGGGGGAGCACGCGCGATGACGAACATGCCTGGGTCCGGCCACGGGGGCTACGGGGGCGGATGGACGCCACCAACGCCAGGTCAGCCGCCGGGTACAGGGCAGTGGGGCGGCACCAGCCAGCCGGCCGCACCGCCGCCCACGGTGCCACCCATCGTGCCCCAGCGGCCGCCGGCGGGCGTCAACGGTTACGGCCACGTCGCGGCACCGGTACCGGCAGCCGGGTACGGGCAACCCGCCGCGGCGAATCCGTACGGGCAGCCGCCCGCCCCGGGCAAAAAGAGCCGCAAGCCACTGGTGATCGCCGCGGTCATCGTGGTTGTTCTGGCAGTTGCCGGCGGAGTCGGTTGGAAATACTTCGGCAGCAGCGGCTCTGGCCCAGGCAACGCCGGCTCAGCGGCCGACGCCGTCAAGGGATACCTCGAAGCGCTGGCGCGCGGGGACGCGGACGGCGCCCTGGCGTACAGCAACGATCAGCCCGCCTCGAAAGACTTCCTCACCGCCGACGTCCTGAAAAAACAGATCGCCAAATGGCCCATCACTAATATTCGCATCCTGAACGACGACTCGACCCCTCTCAATTCACTTACAGGGTTCAGTCGAGTCCACGTCGCGGCGAACTTCGGTGACAAGACCTCCGATACAACACTCATCGTGAAGAAACAGGACGGCCGCTGGGGGCTAGCCCACGCGACAGTCAAGCTCGACACGGCCTCCGGCGTCGGAAACCAGGAACTTCCCAACTCGTTGACGATGTTCGGGAAGCCGCTCAACGGCCGCACCGCCTACCTGTTTCCGGGCTTTTTGGACGTCGGTTCCACGAACGCCAACATCGCCGTCACCACGAAACCGATCCTGCTCGATGGCCTGGCCACCGGCGGAACCGCCGCGTTCCTGGCGGCCACGTACGAGATCGCCGACGCCGCGAAAGCCGCCATCTTGAACGGCGTCAAAGCCGTCACCGACACCTGCACGAATTCCCGTCTGCACAAGCCTCCAGCGCCGTGCAATGCGTTGGCTATAGGGATGGAGGACGGGACCGTCAACTGGCCGACGGCCGATCTGAGCCGCGTCAAGATCAACGGCATTGATCAGTACTCGGGGTTCACCACCACCGTGATGGGGCAGGCCGATTTCTTGGGCGTCACAGGTATGGGGCACGACGGACAGCCACACCCGCCCGTGAACGACACCATGTACATCTACGGCAACGTCGATCTCAAAGCGTCACCACCGACGATGGCCCTCCGGTAAATACCCTCCACGGGAGCGGATTGTCCACGCCGCCAGCATGTTTAGGGCTACAGCGCAGACGACCGAAATCCAGCCCAACCCCGCACCCTGGGTTCTGGCAGCCGGGGGCCTAGGAGCGGGGCGCTTTCGCCACGGGTGCGTGTCGTCCGTTGCGGAACCCCGGCACACGATTGGTGCAGGGACGTCTACCGGGTGCCCCCTAGACTTACGGTTGCGTGACGGCAGCGCCAATCTGCCCGTCGAACACAGGGGGAGCGGGAAAGAAATGACGAACATGCCTGGGTCCGGTAACGGCGGCTACGGGGCAGGGTGGACACCACCGACACCCGGCCAACAACCGGGCACCGAAGGCCCGCGCAACGCCTACGGCCATCCGCTCGCGCAGCCGCCGCACGCCCCAGCCGGGGGCTACCCGCCGCGGCAGCCCGGCACGAACGCCTACGGCCACCCACTGGCCCCGCAGCAGGCGCAGGTGCCGCCCACCGTTCCCCCGCAGCCCGGCACGAACGCCTACGGCGGACCGCTGGCTGCGCCGCAGCCTGTCGCGTCGCCGCCCGGCTACGGACCCCCGCCGGGAACCAACGGGTACGGACAGCCACCAGCACCGGCCAAGAACCGCAAACCGCTGCTCATCGCCTTCGCGATCGCGGTCGTCGTCGCCATCGTTGGTGCTGCCGGCTGGACATTCCTGAACACGGGCAGCAGCTCCGGCCCGGACAGCGCCGCCTCCGCCGGCGACGCCGTCAAGGGCTACCTCGAGGCACTGTCCCGCGGGGACGCGAACGGTGCCCTGGCATTCAGTAGCGACCAGCCCGCCTCAAAGGACTTCCTGACCGACGACATCCTCAAGCAGCAGATCGCCAAATGGCCCATCACGAACATCCGCATCCTCAGCGACAGCTCGTCATCCGGCGGCAACTCGGCGATCAGCTTCGGCCAGGTGCACGTGGCGGTGAACTTCGGAGACAAATCGTCCGATACAACCCTGACGGCCAAAAAAGACGGGGACCATTGGAAACTGGAGCGGGCCGCCATCAAAGTGGAAGCCACCAGCTCAGGCCTGGGCAACCAGGTGTCACTTCTCAATCTGCGTGGCAATTCGTCATTTGAGATGGCACAAGTTGGCAAAATTGCCAACTCGATGAGGGGTCACCTATAGCGGCGGTCACGAATTGCGGCTCGGAGAAGCTCGCTGGTGGTGTGAGGCGAGAGGCGACTGGTGACAACCGAGGTATTCGCAGCCGCCGGCGACACAGCTCTATACAACCGCTCATGCGGGAAAGCGCACGATCTGCGCTGGATGACGCACCGACTAACGGTGTAAAACTCACCTTATAAGTAAGCGTGTGAGCTTGATCCTTGGCGACTCGTCGGACGAGGCCATGATTGGTCCCTATCTCGACGAGGGTTCGCCTGCCTTCGAGGTGCTGCGCGATTGGGCGGTGAGCACAACGCCGCCGACGACATCAAGTCAGAAGCGGCGGCGTTGCGCGCACTGCTGCGGGCGGGAGCCGAAGCCCTCAAGGATCGCGTTCTTGATGTCGGGTACGCCCAGTTGGCCACGCAGCTCAACACCGAACCGTCCAACGTCGAACGACTCGCGGCGCGTGACCGCTACGCCCGCCGGACCGAGAGTCGACGATGAGCCGCGCGGTGCGCAGGGAGTCGTACGGAGCGGCGCGCCGATCGAGCTAGATTTCGATCAATTTCTATTGCTGTGCAGGAATTCCGAGATTGGTCAGCTAGCTGATACCTCAAATCGCGCGACTGAAATCTCCAGTATTCGAAGGGATTTCAGAACTTTCCGCGATCATTGGTCGGTTAGGCGGGTTCCGCAGCGTGGGCACCAGCGGGCCGGGACGCCGAGCAGGGCAGCGATCGCTTCGAGCTTGTCGAGATAGTGGCCGCAGGATTGTCGGGTCAGGTGGGTTCGGATGGTTTCGATGATGAACTGTGCCCGCTCGACCGCCGTGGTTCCGTAGCCGGCGGCGTCGGTGGTGCCGGAGGCGATGACTTCTCCAACTTCCAGCTCATGGTCGCGGTAGATCGCGGTGCCGTCAGGTTCGGTGCCCGCTCGCTGTTTGATGAATCGACCGCTGGGCTGGCGGTCGATCTCGATGTCCCACTGGCCGTGGCGCTCACGAAACGCAAAGCTGTGTCCATCAACGTATCCGGCCCAGTATTCGGGCGCGAAGCCGCCGTGATGATGAATCGCTACCCCGTGGTGTGTGGCCAGCCAATCGGCGAGCTCGTCGTCCGCCGCCGCGGACTGCTGGCCTTCCAGAGAGCGCCAGAATGCTTCTGGAACGGTGCGCCACTGCGGTCCGCTCTGAGCGTCACCCGCGTTACTACCGGAATCGTTGCTCATCGTTGCAGCGTGACACGTCGTCGACGGCATGTCGCCGCAATTTTGTTGCGAAGATCAGTTCGAGCGGGTACGCGCCGCGATATCGCCCACCAAAATTACGGGGGAGCAGATACGAAATCCGGCCCGGTCCCGAGTTGAACCTCGGAGCGGGCCGAACGATTGGGTTCAGCGTATGGGGCTGGCCTCCCGGCTCCGCGGGTCATCTCGTTGTTTAGTAGCGTGCCAGCCGATCACACCTGTTGACGCGTCAGCGCCCGGTAACTGCAGGTAAGGAAACCCCGGCTGCGAATCACTGCTGAACAGGAGAGGCGCACATGCCGGGGATTACACCACGAAGAGTACTCGTAGCGGGTACCCGTTCGTGTAGGGCGAGCACGGTGCTGTGATGATTCGGCTATGGCGGATGCCTGTGTTGGGCGACACAACCATTCGCCAGTTCATACTAGTGGCGTGTCGGGCGTGAGGCTCGCGCTAAAATTCCAACAATTGCGTGAATGGTGTTCGGAAATTGCTTCCATTGACTCGACGGCTAATCGTGAGTGAAGACGTGACGAATCGAAAAATACTATATAGCAACATAATTGGGAATATGCGTCGTTCTTTGTGGGTGTAGTCGAATCCGTTTTCAGAAATCGTCCGGGGGGCTTGCTGCGGCTGTCGCGGAGTGCAATACTCGGAAGAACCTGATTGCGTCAGGGGTATTGCAATGGTTGCTGATCTTCTTGTTGACGTCGCCACCGCGGTCCTTGATTTCAAGACCGCGTACGGCGAGCAACGGTCATTGGCCGCTTCTGCCGCGGTCCCGTCCGAGTTGTATACCGCGCGGCCGATGCGGGTATTCCGCTGGTATGCCGGCCAGCGCCATTACTCGGGCGAGTATTGGTCGGTGACCGAGGACGACTTCGTGCCGCACGAATCTCGTTTGGAGAAGTCAGCTGCGATGATCGCCGATTTTGACCCACGGGTCCATCGCATTATCGCGCAACCATTCTTGTTGCAGGCCAACATCAATGGCAAGTGGAGGCGCCACACTCTCGACTACTTGCTCGCAACGGACGCCGGACCGGTGGTCGTCGATGTGGTGCGGGCCGAGCGTCTCACGCACGAGAAGTACCAGTTGCTCATCGCATGGACGCGGCGCGTCGTCCAGTCAATGGGGTGGTCCTATGTGGTGTTTTCCGAGCCGTCCCCGGTCCTGTTCGACAACGTCCGCTTCCTCTCTGGCTATCGCCGGGACTGGTTGATTAACCAGGAAATCTTGTGCGAGATACGTCCGGTCGTAGGCGAGCTGGCCGGTCTGAGCTTTCGTGCCGCGGAGAACCGATTCGCCCACCGCAGTAAACCCTTGGTGCGCAGCGTTCTGCTGCACCTGTTGTGGCGCCAGGAGCTCGTTTTCGACATCATGCAACCGCTGCAGTCAACAACGATTCTGCAGGCGCCGCAATGACTTTAGCTGGTGTGCCGGTGGGCCTGCGGACCAAGTTTAGTCGCGATGGTGAAGAACTGTTCACCATCGTGGCGCTGACGGAGTCTTCCTGGTCGGGGCTACCTGAATTCACCGCCGAACATATGCGCACCGGCCAGCTGCACCGGTTTTCTCTGCAGGAAGTGCTCTATTCGCCGCGGACACGGATCCTCGGCGAGGATTTGACGCCCGTCGGCGTGGACCAAGGCGACTGTGAGCCGGTAGCGATTCTGTGGGAAGCCGCACCTGAAGAAGCACGAAGAAGAGCCCGCGCGTACGCGGGCCACATCCGCGAAGTCCAGACCGGATATCAGTCTGGCAGCGCCGACACCGCATTGCCGGGCGAGCCACGCGCCATGTACCGACCCGATCTTCCCAAAGGACAACGGATCGCCGCCAAATGCAAGGAGATGGGTTGCGGTGCACGGTCGTTGTACCGATGGATCGACCGGTACGACAGGTATGGCGAAGCTGGGTTGATTTCTAAACGTGCTGTGGCACCGGGGTTGGGGAGCCGCCAGGATCCGCGCTGGGAGCCGACCTCGCGTGAGGTGAAAGCCGAATACACCGAAAAGTCCAAGCCGACCAAATCGCTGGTCGTCGCACGGACCAATGCGCGACTGGTCGCGCGATACGGGCCTGACGGTATCCACCTGCCGTCGGATGCCACGGCCAATCGAATCTTGTTGGGCGATGAGAAAATCACGCCACTGTTCATCGGGTCGACCAAGCATGTTCGCGATGTCGCAGCAAGACCCCAGGGCGCATACGGCAAGCTGCGGCCCACCCGGCCCGGCGAATACTTGCTCATGGACACCACGCGTCTGGACGTGCACGCGATGGATTGCCAGACCCTCAAGTGGGTCGGCCTGGACCTGACAGTCGCGATGGACTGGTACAGCAAATGCATCGTCGGCGTCGGTCTGTCTCCCTGGGCCCGCGCGATCGACGGTCTGGCCGTGCTCTACGAGGCGTTCCGGCCCAAAGCACCTGGGGCGAACTGGCCCGAACATGCGTTGTGGCCGGTGGCCGGTGTGCCGCGACACATTCTGGTGGAGTTGGAGCATCTTGATCCGCGCAGTGTGATAGGCGCCATACCGGCGATCGTTCCGGACAACTTGATTGTCGATCACGGCAAGATTTTCGTCGGTGCCGCGATGCACAGCGCCTGCCGCGCCGTGGGTATTTCGATAGCCCCGGCGCGACTGAAGATTCCCTACGACAAAGCGCCGGTGGAACGATTCTTCGGCACCGTCAGAACGGGGTTTCTGCAGGAACTACCGGGCTACAAGGGCCCAGATGTGTACAGCCGCGGGGTACATCCGGAGAAGGACGGCTTCTACTTCATCGACGAGATGGAAGCGCTACTACGCGAATGGATCGCCTCGGAGTATCACGTGCGCCCCCACGAAGGTGTGGGCGAGCCCGGCCTGTGGTCCCTAGACATGTCGCCGGCGCAGATGTTGGCGCACGGCATCGCTCGCGCCGGCTACATTGAAGCGCCCCGCGATCCACAGCTGGCCTACCACTTCTTGCCCCTGCAGTGGCGCACACGGCAGCCCGCGGGTATCAAGATTGATCACCGCATGTACAACGGCGAAGTCCTCGACGCGTACAGCCCGGGAGAGCTCAGCGCTTACAAACATCAAAAGGGTCGCTGGCCCATCCGCGTCAATCCTGATGACATCCGCACGGTCTACTTCCTGGACGTCAAAGGATCGGGCCAGTGGGAACCGCTGCAGTGGGACATGGCCCGGGCACTGGAGATGCCGATGTCTGCTGACGGATGGGAATTCGCGCGAGAGCTTGTGCGGTCGGGGGACCGACCCGTGGACGCCAAACTGGCGCACGCCGCGTTCCTGAAACGTCACGAACTAGGCCATGAACTCGACATGCGGAAGCGTGACGCAGCGCTGCGGCTGTCGCGGGAACAATCCTCATTGGCGGCCGATCTGGATCAGGCGGCCCAGCTCAAGGCGACGGCCAAGAAGCGAGCGCAGCAGGCCACCGCAGAACCGCCACGCGCAGCGATCGAGGCGTTCGTAGACGACCTCGATGAATACGACGAAGACCTCGACGAAGACGACTTCGACGACGAAACAGCGACGGAATACCGGAGATTGGAAGAAATGTGAACGCTAAGAAGTCAACGACAGCTGAGCCTGGGGCGCGCGAATCTGGCGGCATCACCCCCGTGGAGAAGCAGGAGGACGACGACTTGTCCGCGATCGTCCCGGTCATCCGCGTGGGGATGCGAGGTAACGAAGGGCCGGCCGCATTCGACCACGACGCGATGCTGTTCTTCGACCACGTCCGTTTCTTGTCCCGACAACGTTACGTCGGTACAGACTGAGCACGCGCTTCATCCGCAGGATGGTTGCGCGGAGCCGCCACGCTAGGCGACCGATGTTCAGCGTCCCCGGTCTCAATGAGCGCAAGGTGGACGGCGAAACAGCGATGAGCAATTGACGGCTGGAGGAATTGTGAGCGCCAAGAAGGCTGAACCCGACATGAGTGGACTAGACAACGTCACCCTCGCAGGGAAGGAGGGATGGTTCGCTTACGTTAACGCACCGAAACGTCCACGGCCAGAGCGCCTTACTGTTCGGGGCATTCGTAAACTCGGTGACGTCGCCGCCGACGAGTATCTGCAGCGACGGTGCCAATGGCACAGCAATATGGGCCCCTACTTCACCCCGCAATCCGCGCAGCTCCACAAGCGGCTGGACGTGGTCATGGAGGCTGACGTACACAAGGACGGTTGGGTCACCAAGGACGCTGTGGCGATCGATGGACTGCCCGGACTGGGTAAGACGACCACCGTGCACGCGTTCGCAAAGAAGTTTCACGACAAGGAGATCCGCCGACACGGCATGTACACCGCGGCCGGCGATGAACGCATCCCGGTGCTGCGGGTAGGGATGCGGGGCAACACCGGGATGACCGCATTCAACCGGGCTGCATGTGACTACTATGCCCACCCGGGTCGCCGGTGCCACGATGTCGACGAGCTCGGCCGACGGGTGATGACCCTGGTGCGATTGTGCGAAACCCGCCTGTTCATCATCGATGACGTCCACTTTTTGCACTGGCAACGCGACGGTGGCGTCGAGCTGAACAATCACTTCAAATATATCGCCAACGAATGCCCGGTCACCGTTGTCGTCATCGGCATCGGCTTGGCTGAACGGGGCCTCCTGCGAGCGGGCACCGCGCAGGAATCCCTGGCCCAAACAGCCCGCAACACCACCGAGTACGGGTTTTTCGGCTACCGGAACACGACTGCACGAGAACAGCGTCAATGGCGGGAACTGGTGGCCAGCATCGATGACGACATCGTCCTCGCACGGCACGAGCCGGGAACCCTGGTGGAAATAGCTGACTACCTGTATGCCCGCAGCGGCGGACACATCGGTTCCTTGCTCACCCTGATTCGCCGTGGCTGCGCGGCGGCCATCCTCGAGGGTTCCGAAGCGTTGACCATCAAACTATTCGAATCGATCATGATCGACAGCGCCGCCGAACGCGCCCGCGCGGAACTGCACGCTGCCTACGGAACCCGTCCGCAGGCCACCAAGATTCTTGAACGGTACGGATGCTCGGCCTGACGGACCGCTCGCTGCGGCAACGACCACGTCCATTTCTCGCGTTTTCGATGTGCGCGATCCGTGAACGAAGACGCCAGTTCATGCGCGATGCGGAAAATCCCAGATCAACCTTCCTCCTAGCAAGCATCGGACCTCGAGGTGACTGCTAGCGCGACAACGCCTTTACACGCTGATGCCACGGTCCGGACGCTGCCGCTGCGCACCGCGCCGCTACCCGGGGAATCACTAGATTCGTGGCTGGAGGTCATCGCCGCCCGTTACGGCGTCACCTTGCGCGAAATCTATGAGTCGATGGGTTTCGAAGCGCCATTCACGCGCCTCGGGCTGTATGTCAACCGCCAACTCACCGATGCCGAAGTCGCGGCGGTGGCCACGGCGTCCGGCTGCACACCTCAGCAAGTCCGTGGCATGACCCTGTCTCGTTACAGCACCGTTGTCGGCATCGATGACACTGGACGGTTCACGGGTGCAGGTCCCTGGGGGCGCGTGTTTGGATCTCGGTTCTGCCCGAGCTGCCTTGCGGCAACAGGTGGATCGTGGCTCCTGCGGTGGCGACTGATGTGGACATTCGCCTGCCTACGTCATCGTTGCTTGCTGGCTGATCGCTGCCCGCATTGTGGCGCTGTTCAGCGCTACGGCTACCGAGCCGGAAACTCAGTTGTACATCCAGGGCGATGTGCCAACCCCGTAGTTGGAACGCCGCACACATGGCGGCCGCCCTGCGACGCTGATCTGACCCAAGCGCCCGTACTTGTTCTCCCCGCAGAGCACCCGGCGCTGGTCGCTCAAACCACCGTCGACCGGCTGATCGACTGTGACGTTGCCGAATTCGGCCTGTACGTCGACCACCCCCAACCGCCAGTCGCCGTCCTCGCCGACATTCGTGCCCTCGGCAACGCCATCGTCCACGCCGTCAACATCGACGATCTCAACACCGTCGTCGCTGCTGATCTGGCAGGTGAGTATCAAGCAACTATGCTGCCGCAAGAGGCGAAGTTTCCTGTGTTGCATGGCAGGTTAAAGGGTTTCATCTCGAATCCGGCCCCAGCGGTCCGTACCGCCGTCGTCGCGACCGCCGCCTTCAACATTCTGAAGTGCTCGACCATCGATGCAGCTGCGGATGCGTTGGCCGCGTTGAATGTGGACCAGAGGCAGCTGCAACGTGACATTCCGGTGAAAGACCGGCCCAGCGGGTCGGCAAGCCCCGTGCTACGTGCTGTGAGCACGGCCTCACGTGGTGTGCAACTGTCGGCCGTTGACCAATTGCGTTGTCGGATCGGGACTCCACTGCCCGGCCGCCCGGCCCGCAACACCACCCGCGTCGATCGGCGCTGTGGTGCCATTCCAGCGTTATTGTGGCCAGCTTTCGCGCAAATAATGTGCCCACCTGGCCCGTCCCAGCGTCATCCACGCCTCGCCTTGTCGGCGGCTCTGCATCTCGTCGGGACAACCACCACCATCGCCGATGCCGTCGCAGCTCTCGGGAACGCGACCACAACCGGCACCGTAAGCAGCGTGCTCCGCAGACTCAAGCGAGCGCCAGAGTGGAGCGGCATCCGGTCTGTTCTGATCAGACTCGCCGATTACCTTGATAATTTCCCTCCGCCGATCGACTATCAACGGCGTCGTCAACTCGACTACACGGCATTCCTTCCCGACGAGGAGTGGGCTCGCACCGCGCGTGCCAACTTCACCACGCCCAAAGGTGCGGTGATCGCCCGCGGTTTCCTGCGAGAACGAATCACCGGGTCACCGTCCATACCGATGCCCGTCCCTCGCGAAGCCGAGAGTACCGCTGCCCATATCCTGAGTTTCTGCGAGCGTCTGACACCCGAGTTGCTCGACGCACTCGATGAGTATGCGCTGAATTTTCTTGCCGGCCAGGGTATTACCGACGAGCCTGTTTGGTGGGAGCCACCCCACCACGTCTTTGCCGGCGTAGCTCTTCCCGGCATCGACATCGACACCATCGATACCGTCGCATTACACGAGATGGTGTGCGGGCGGCGGATCACCATTGCGGAAGCCGCCAACAACCTCGGGATCACCAGCGATGCAGTCCGCTGTGTTCTGGAACGCCAGCCCGCCCTCCGCGGCCCCATCCGTAAGCGTGGGAGACCTCGCTCCACCCGCCGCAAAGAGCATCGCGTCACGCGTCACAGGGAACATCGCTTCGCACATCGGGGGACGTCCTATGGGAGAGCCGTGACAACGTTTCCTCGTCGTCGTCTTGTCGATCTGTACGCCGAGCAGAGACAGAGTCTTAGGTGTCTGGCCGCGCAGGCCGATGTCAGCACCTCGACGATCGAGAAGCTGATGGGCGACTACGGCATTCCCGTTCGCAAGCATGGGAAGATTCAAATCGACCGGAAATGGTTCCACACCCAACATGTCGAACAGGGAAGGTCCCTAGGCGAGCTCTGCCGCGAGCTAGGCGTCTCACGAACCGGCTTGAGCACGTGGGCAAAACGAAACGGCATCCCGGTTCGGCGACTGGAGCGTCACCCTGTTGTGGAGCTACGTGCTAACAGGAGAATCCCGCGGTTTCTGAAGCCGGCCTTGGCTGGCGTAGGTGGCTGGGAGCGGTTGCAGCGCTTCGCCGACATCGTTCGATACCCGAGCTTCGGTATCGCAGCGCGCGAACTCCGCTTGCACTCGGGATGTTTGTCTGTTCAAGTGCAACGTCTAGAGCGTGACCTCGGCGGCCGGTTAGTCGACCGCGGCCACAACAGGCGACCCATGCGCGTAACGCCTTTTGGGAAGAAGGTACGGCAGGCGGTGATGCGTCTCGCGGCCGCCGGCGGCCCCTGATTGTGTTGTTGTCGGCGATAGCGTCGTCGCATCTGCCGAGGGCGTTCACTATGGAGAGCGCGAAATGCGTTGCTCTTGAACGAATCCTTCGGCGCGCAGTGTGCTGATGCGTGACTGATGTCGATCGGCCGTTGCGGTACGCATGCAGCGACGGTGGGGTAGATCCGGCTGAGGAACCACATGGAGATCTGCAGCACCTGTCGGCGCCGGGCGCAGCGGTAGAGGTGGGGATCAAGCGCTTACTGGCGCGCCCGCGGGCTGCGCGGCGGCCGTATCGGAATCCGGTACTCCCGCGCGAGGCGCCCAGCGACGCTCGGTGAGACACCTGCGAGCATCGCAATCTCCCACAGCGACTGGCCCCGATGGCGATACAGTTCGATGAATCGATCGCGCGGCAGCTCCGCACGCGCGATCGCCAAGACGGTTCCGCGTGCTGCGTGGGGTTGATGCGGCGCGGGATGCTCGTTCAGAGTCTGGCGCACAATATCGACGGGAACGTCCAGCGCACACGCAGCCATCGCGGCTGAGAGCTTGTTGACCCGGATCAAATGGTGCAGTCGCTCGATATCCACCCCGTGCCAGGTGCTTTCGCGATCTGGCGGGACTCCGAGCGCGTCCGCGGGCGGCTGCCAGCGCAGCGGTTCATGGGCCATCCCGTGTGCGTCCAAGTACGTTCGACCGAACTGGTCTAAGGCCAGAACTTCTTCGAGGGACAGGCTGGCTGGCAGATCAGCGAACAGTCGCCACATGTGTGTCCCTCCGGAAGTAGCGGGACTGCGTCCCACCGAAGTGCCCGTGAGACGTTCGTACAGCCACCAATTGCACAGGCGCGCCCGGGTCGGATCGTCGGCCGATGTCTGTGCTTCCTTGCAGACACGACGCCACCCTGGACTGGTCAGCAACTCCTGGTTAACCAGTTCGCGGCGCCGCTGGTAGTCAATCGGACACACACCGCTTTCGAGCACATCCGCCAGGCTGGTCAGCATTGATGCCGTTGTCTCCCAATCATCTTTGGACGACAGAACCCCGAGGACCCGACCTACTTCGCGGGCAGTGGTCACTGGCCCCAACTGTGCGCAAGCCAACGGGATGCCGATGCGCGAGCCGACTAGCAGCAGCGCCACACTTAACGCCATTCGCACATGGGCCAACCCCACCCCCGGCCCGCTGATCGGGACGGCCCACCATGGCCACAGCGATGCCGGAACCGATCGAAGGATCGAACGGTTGCGGTCGGGTCGCTGCGGGTGCCGAGCCCAAGCCCGGTTCCGCAGCTGATCCGTCGGTCCGAGAAACGATCTCACAGAACGTAATTGGACT
Organism: Mycobacterium sp. SM3041; assembly: GCF_039668335.1. Lineage (NCBI taxonomy): Bacteria > Bacillati > Actinomycetota > Actinomycetes > Mycobacteriales > Mycobacteriaceae > Mycobacterium > Mycobacterium sp. SM3041. The sequence continues at coordinate 20,273 of NZ_JAYXBQ010000074.1, forward strand.
TCGCGCAGCGGCGTGCTTACCTCGCGATCCCAGGCGATAGCCGTCGTGTGCGCCCACGTCCCTTTGGTGCGCATCGAGCCAATCAGCCACCGCAGACGCTGGCCACCGACGGTCGCATCGGAAGCTTGGAGAACTGGCAGTGCCGCACATGCCGCTACCGCCATCGTGGCAGAACAATCGTGAGCTAGCCATAGCGCTCCGATCTGATCGGCCTGTTTCGGCCGGACGGTGTTGTCCTCGTGGATGTTCCATATATCTGCGGGTACTCGTCGTCGGATGTCGTCGGCGTGCGCATAGCGCATGATCTGCTGGCCCAGCACCGTGATGTCGGTGGCGAACTGCAGCGACGACACCGGAGACTCCGCGTACATTCCCGCCGAAACTAACCCTGCCGCTATGACTGCCAGCATGTAGTCCTGCGCTACCACAGCTGGATGGTTCTCAGTCAACTCCAGCGAAGGAGCGGTTGACAGCAGCGCCTCGCAGCGTCGCAGACTACGACCCCAGCTGTTTGGGGCTCGGCACGTGCAGCGCCCAGGGCGCGGGATAAGACTCTTCGGCAGCGGCCGTCGGCGCTGGTCACCGGAGCAGCGGGGGCAGGCATCGAGCAGCAGGCAACGATGTATTGGGCAAACAAACGCCCACCGCAGTTTCCACCACAGCTGCCACCGCCCGCCGTTGTCCTCGAGACATTTCGGACAGAATCGCGAACGGGGTAGCGCGAAAGGGCCTGCAGTCGCCGCACCGGCGGTGGCCGTCTCGAACAGCGATGAGGTGGTCATCGCTGTGATTGCCGCGGCCGCGACGCCTGTCGCATAGCTGATTGCAGCCAGCTGCTCGCCTGTCGGTGAAACCGTGAAATGCGCGACCCGAACCCGATTGCTCTCGCCGTGCAGCCCAACCGCCGCGAGGAGCTCACCCCACGTCGCGCCGCAGCGACTGGCCAAGGCCTCCAGCCAAGACTCGATGCTCTCGCCGGCGACCGGCGGTAGTCGAAGTGGCAGCGTACGGATTGCAATGGTGCGCAACTGGGCGGCACCCAGCTCGGAACTGCCGTGCGAGGGTGGATCGTCGGCGGCAAATGCATGCCCTGCCATTCTGATATTGTGCACTACTAGTAGTGCCAAATTTCAGAATGTGAAGGTTGCTACTCTGCGGGGCGTTCCGGGAAGCCATCGGGCGCTTCCTCGTTGCGCAAGGTGACACGAGCGGGCGGCGCCACACATCCCCAACTAGCCGCCCGCGCAAGATATCGCGGCCGTGAAGCGCTGATCAAAAGATGGCAGGCCCCCCGTCCTGTCATCCCGTCGCGCGCCGATTGTCCGCAAGGGGTCGGGCTGTCGAATAGCTGTCAAAATGGTCCTGAGGCTGTACTAGTAGTGCTTCCAGGCGTGCGAACTCTGACATCAATGTTCTTGTCCTCGAAGGCGCGTTGTTCTTGTCCTCGAAGGAGGGCGCATGGGCAGGCTTGGGGGTGGGACCGCATGGTTACATCGGCAATTTTGCGGAGACAGCTTTTGGGGCGGTGGCAGCTACCGTTCGCTGGCCCCGCTACTAGCCGCCACTTCGCGTAACCGGTCACGTTGACGCTCTTTAGAAGGCGCTGAGGGTCGCATCTGATCACGAGGCTATCAGTGGTGCAATCTTGGTCGAATGCAATTTCAGAACGGTAATGCTCGACTCGAACTGGTCACAGCGAGTCGCCGCGCCTTCGCTGTGGTGGTGCGTCGCCACTGTTAGGACCACAACGTCGTCGGGTTCCCTGCGGATCCGTTCGATCTTCGCGATTTGCCTAGGGATGTGAGCATGCATGATCAGGCGAGTAGGGCATGTGCGCGGGCTGATGACACCGGCCACTCCCATTTTCGGCGGGTAGTGCCAACCCGGTTCATCCGCTTGGTCTGGCGTGAGAACCACCTCGGTATCGCACACTTCGCAGACGCGCATTACCTGCATATCCGTCACAGTAGCAACGAGAGCCGACAACCTGCGGCGCCTCGCCCCTACCTCGTGGGCCGCTGACACGGCAAGGATCGAGTTCGGCACCCGGAATCACGACTCGTCGGCACACGGGCCTTGCTCTATCGTCCGCCGAAAAAGAAAGACCTACTAGTAGGGCTGACATTGGGCCGTCGGCGTTAGCTACTAGAGGGCGTGCCGACGCGTCCTAGTCAGAACGACCCGAAACGGGTCGCTGCATGGGAACGTCGCCGTCGGCAGGTCGGCCTCAAGATTCATAAACACCGGATCGACCGCGGGTTTACTCTCGAACAGCTCGCTGTGCTCTCTGGCGTTTCGCGCAACGTTCTCATGGATGTTGAGCACGGTCGGCGCGGAATCTTGCACGAGCGACTGTTCGACATTGCCAAGGCGCTCGGTGTCACCGCCGCCGAGCTTGTTGAGGGCATCCGGTAATGGTTCCGACGCGCGCTGCTCGGCAGCAGGAGCGCTAAGCTCAATCGCACACGCCGATTCGAACCCGATCCGGGTGTCCATGGCGCAATCCCGCATCTGCGCCAAGCGCTTTGGGGTGGACCCGGCTGGGCACTCGAGGGCTTCTACTACATTCTCCTGAGCGGCCAGCTCGCGCCCCGCACACTGGCTCTTCGGACCAGCCACAGCCTGGATCCACCACTAATCATTATGCACTACTAGTGGTGAAAATGGAGTCCTGCAAACACGCGACTTATCGGGACCGACGTGGCACGCTGAGACCATGGCCGATCCTTTCGAACCCGACGACCGCGACGTCCTCGGCGATCCACCGTCGGCACATGACGGTAGCCGGCCCAAACGCGTTTGCGCTGTCGCGCGCACCCGGCGCCGCGACGATCCGGCAGTGTTTGTCGCTCCGGACGGCGCAGTTTCCCCCTCTGCGTATCAGCGGATTCTCGCGGCCCTTCCACCACGAGAACGCCGGATGGTGCACGACGCGGTAGCCAACAGCCTCATTGAGGGGTACGTACCCGACGCGAAAACTGTTGCACGGCTAGGCGACTTGGCAATGGGAAGAATCACTGGCGAACAGTATCGGGCCGAAATTCTTGAAAGCCTAGGCTTAGGTCAGTGATGCCGTGAGCATCCGCGACATCGTCGACAACAGCGACCCGGACGAGGCCGCACGCGTCGCAGTCGACATCGCCCGGTCCATTGTTGCCAGGGGAACCGCACGCGCCGATGTCGTGGCGCTGGCAGAAGGGCTGCTTAAGCTCGGAGCGGAGCAGATCGCCGACGTCCTGCGTCAACAGCCCGAACGCGCAGCTGAATCCCCGAATGCACTGAATCCCAACGCCGTTCCCGCCGGCGTAGTAGTTCTTGGGCGGCGAGAGCAGTCGGCGACTGCACACCAAATCGCCTTGTCTGGAATACGTTTGGCCGGTACCGACCTGATTCTCACCCTGACAGGACTAGTGGAGCTGGCTACTCAAATCGAGGTCGTAGCCAACGGCACGAATGTGGAGTTCAGGCCAGCCGGAAGCGGGGGAGTCGTGCAAGCGATCAATGTGCACCGCGAAATCACCGATGCTCAACTCAGTCGGCAGATCACCGACAACGGACTCGCCGTGCGTATCAGTCAGTACCGCGACCGCCCAGGCATGGCGGACGGTGTCGCAGCTCAAGTGCAAGACAACCTGACTTCGTCGCTCGATCAATGGAACGGGCTGATCGGTCCGTTCTACGACGTGGCCGGAGTTGCCCGCCGATTGGACATCTCGACCGATGCCGTCCAGCATCGAGCCCGTCGCCATCAACTGCTCGGATGCATGACCAGCGACGGCACACTGGTGTTCCCCACCTTCCAAATTGATCAAGACGGCACCGTGCTGCCCGGCCTAGCCGACATCCTGGCTATCCTTTCGAGTGCTACTGATGACCGCTGGCAAGTAGCCCTGTGGATGACGACGCCGAGCACCCAGCTGCATGGCCGAACGCCGGTCGACGCGCTCAAGCGCCAAGAGACCCAGGTCGTGCGGCTCTTGGCGATCCGAACCGCAGGTCGATGGCGGCCGCGTTACAACGCCGACTGTGCCGACTAGTTAGTTTTGAACAAGGTGCAATCCAACTAGCCTAGGACCGCGGGTAGCCATAGTCTCCAGACGTGTCCACCCGGGGCTAGCGCCTCGTCATTTCGATTGCCGCTAGCGGTCAGCGTCGATACTGAAGGTGCCTGCTAAACCCTTGATCATCAACACTTTCTATGGGTGGCTCATGAAATGGTGATCGTCAAGGCCAACCGTTGTTCCAGTTCCAGGCTAAGAATTGAACCACGAGGGTTGAGGACGCCGGCTCATCAGCTGAACGGCCAAACGCCCGTCGATGCGCTCAACCGCGATCAGTCGGAGTCGGTGCGGGTCTTGGTAACCCAGACCGCCAGGCGATGGCGGACCCACTAGACCGTTGGCGCGTCGACTCGGGTGAGACTGGGCATCAGTACGGTATCGACAAGGTGCTGCACCGCGCGCCGCGACGGCGCTCGGCCCGTGAGGACCGTCTTGTAGATGAGGTAACCGGGGAGCAGGTCCCAGAGCTCTTTGCTGGCGTTACCCGTTACCTCGCCGCGATCGGCGGCACGGGCGTGCGCTCGTTGGATCGATTCCCTTGGCTGGTCGAGGAATTGCTGCCGCACGAGGTCGGCGAGGCTGGCGCTGCGTGGGAGCTTGACGAGGATGGCGCGCAGGGCCCCGGCATGGGCGCCGATGTGTATCCGAATGGCTTCGCCGATCTGCCGCAGGTCACCACGCAGCGTTCCGGTGTCGGGGTCGACGACAGACTGACGCGTGCCTTCGACGAAGGCGGCCGCTACCAGTTCGGCTTTGGTCGGCCAGCGGCGGTACAACGTGGCTTTGCTGGCCCGTGCGATGGTCGCCACCGAGTCCACCGACAGCCGGTCGTATCCGTGTTCTTCGAGCAATTCCAGTGTGATCGCAAGGAGTTCGGATTCGCGGGGCGACCACGGAGAATCCGCGCGGTCGCTCGTACCGCACGGGGCGGGCCCCGCCGGCGACCGCCGGCCACGTTCCGAGCTGCGCGCTGTGTGGGCGGTCCTCGATCTGGCTGTCACCGAACTTGCTCCAGGAGATGCCCAGCCCCGGCCGCGCGACGAACGATGTCGTCCATGCGGGCACCGTGTGGCCCGTCGCGCTCAAGGTCGAGGAAGTGCTCGATCAGGTTGACGGCCGGCTCATTCGTCAGCGTCGTTGGTGAACAGGGTGTCCTGCGCGATACGAAACGCGGTATTGGCGTCGGGTACGCCGCAATAGATCGCCGTTTGCAGCAGTACCTCCTTGATTTCTTCATCGGTCAGTCCATTCGTGCGTGCCGCGCGTAGATGCATGGCCAGCTCTTCATGGTGCCCTCGCGCAATGAGCGCAGTGAGGGTGATGATCGAGCGTGACCGCCGGTCGAGCCCGGGGCGCGTCCAGATCGATCCCCACGCGTACTCAGTTATCAGCCGCTGGAAGTCGGCTGTGAACTCGGTGGTGCGCGCGCTCGCACGGTCCACATGGGCATCACCCAATACTTGGCGGCGCACTGACATTCCGGCTTGGTACCGGTCGAATTGGTCGGTCATGCCGGGCTCCGTTGAGTGAGTGCGAGAAGTTCCTGTGCGATGAGTTCGGGTTGCTCGGCCGGTGCCAGGTGTGCCGTCTGAGCGATTTCGAGGTAGTCGCAGCGCGGTATGTGTTCGGCCAGATAGAGCAGTGACGACGGTGGGGTGGCGATGTCCTCTGCGCCTGCGATCGCGATGACGTCGCCTCCAATCGTGGTCAGGCGATCTCGGACGTCGAACTGTCCGAGTGCATCGCATGTCGCCGCGTAGCCTTCAGCGTTTGTTTCCCTCAGCGACTCGAGCAGCGCGGCGGCAGTGTCGGGATCGCGCAGCGGAAATCCTGCCGAAAACCAGGTGATACGAGCGGATTCCGTCATTGCGGAAGTCCCATTGCGGCGCACGTTACGTGCTCGCTCGCTCCAGGCTTCGGCGGTGCGGATCTTGGCGCCGGTGCAGATCAAGGCGGCAGTGGCAATCCGGTCCTCGTGGTCGAGAAGGAGTTCCAAACCCACCGCGCCGCCCGCAGAGACCCCGGCGTAGTGATAGGGGCCGGCCTCGTATGACATGGCGATAGTGTCGACGGCGTGAGCCAGGTCAGCCATCGTGAAGGCCTCGACAGGGGGCGGGCTCCCACCGTGCCCGGGAAGATCGAATCCGATAACTCGATGACGGGTGGCCAGGAGCCTGGCGGCATTGGACCACAGTGCTGCCACTGATGTGCCGAGTGACGGTCCGAGGACGAGCAACGGGGCGTCCTCTGGGCCGCCGAAGTCCACCGCGGTGAGAGCCGGGAGGGTCATCGAAGGTCCTCGAGACATTGTCGTGAACGATCCAGAGCGTGATCGATGATCGCATCGGATGCTCCGAAATAGGTTGGTGTGGAATGCTTTCCGAATAGGGCGGCGATGGCATCCTGTTCGCCCGATACCGCGGCGGTCGCCAGATTGGCGGCCATGCGCTCGGAATCGACTTGTAATCCTGCCAGTAGGTCGGTGGCCTGGGACGCGGCGATCAGTGTCCGCCGGCCCAGGATGCGTACGGTGTCCCATTCCGCATGCCAAGCTCCGTCAGCTCGTTCATCGTTGGTGAACGCGGCTGCGGTGTGCAGGGCCGCGGCCATCGCGGGAGCTGTCAGCGCGGCGCGCCTGATGAGAACTGACAACACCGGGTTGTGCTTGTCGGGCATTGTCGAGGAGCCGCCACGACCGGTCTCCCGGAGTTCGGTGAGTTCGCCGATTTCTGATCGGTTGAGCGTCAAGACATCCGAAGCGATGCGGGCCCATGCGTCGGTGCACCCGACGAGTGCGTCGCCGATCGCAGTGACGGGGCTTCGACGGGTGTGCCACGGCATTTGTCTGTCGAGTTCAAGGTCGTCGGCCATGTACTCCAACAAGGCCAGCGCAGTCGCGGGGCCCTGCGCGCTGCCCTTCACGAGCGCAGCCATTTCCGTCGACGCTGCCAAAGTGCCTGCTGCGCCGCCGATCTGAACGGGCGTTCGTACACTGGAAACCGCTTTCGCAGCGTCGCAGACGCCGCACAGCCAGCCAGCTGCCTTGACGCCGAACGTAATTGGAATGGCTGGTTGGGTGAGAGTCCGCGCCAGCATCGGCGTGTGACGGTGCGCAGCGGTCAGGCTTGCCAGGCTGCCGACATGGTTGGCGAGCTCGGTGCGGAGCCGACGCAGCGCGTCGCGCAACGTCAGCATCAGGGCGGTATCCATGACGTCCTGGCTGGTGAGGCCGCGATGAATCCAGCGTCGAGTAGCCTCTGGTGCGCGTTGTCGCAGCAATGCGACCAACGGGATGACTGGGTTGCCCCCGTCGTCCGACGCGGTGGTCACCGATTCCCGGTCGGATTCATCAACCAAACCGGAGAGATCGCAGTCGGCAGCAGCGTGCGGGATCAATCCGTTGTCTGCCAAGCCACGCAGCCAGGCGTTCTCAACCTGCAGCATCGCCTCCCACACCGCGGCGTCGGTGAGGAACCGTTCTGCGCGGTGATCGCCGGGCCACAACAGGTTGGTCATGCACGCACCCTGGAATGACGGAGGAACACGGTCTCGGAGGCCCCCTGCAGATGGATATCGAAGTGATAGCCGCCGTCTTCGGCTTGGCAGATCAACGTCTGTCGCCGATGTGGCTCGAGTCGGGTGAGCAGGTCGTCGGAGAGATTGGCGTGCGGGAGGTACGCCCGAGTGAACAAGGCGTCGAGCAGACCACGTGCGAACACGGCGAGAGCGAAGTATGGGATCTGCCCGCCGGGTGCGACGGTGGTGAAGCTGTAATGACCGGTCGGGTCGGTGGCCGCGCGGCCCCAGCCCGTGAACGTCCACCCATCGCGGTGCAGCGAGCCCTCGGCATCGATGACGGTGCCGGCGCTGTCTGGCTGCCAAACCTCCACGAGGGCGTCCGGGACAGGCTCTCCGGCACCGTCAAAGACAGTGCCGTGCAATCGGATCGCGCCGGGATGTCCAGAAGGCACAAGTTCATTGTCGCCACGATAAGAAAGTCCGTAGTGAAAGAACGGGCCGACGGTCTGGCCGGGAGTCGCGGCAAGCTCAGACATGGGTGTCCTCGTCGGAAGGGGTGCGGCGGGCTCCGTCGAGCACAACGTCGAAGCGGTAGCCGGTGGCATATTCGGGTTGAGTGAGGTCGTGGTCATATGTGGCGACCAGCCGGCCGCGCGCGGCCGGATCAGTGATCGACTGAAATATCGGGTCCAACGCAAATAGGGGGTCACCGGGAAAATACATCTGAGTGACCAGGCGCTCAGTGAACTGTGTGCCGAACAGAGAAAAGTGAACATGTGCGGGTCGCCAGGCGTTGTGGTGATTACGCCACGGGTATGGCCCCGGTTTGATCGACACAAATCGGTAGGTGCCGTCAGAATCCGTGATGCAGCGGCCCGCGCCGGTGAAGTTGGGGTCCAGCGGGGCGGGATGCTGATCGCGCTGGTGGATGTAGCGGCCGGCGGCGTTTGCCTGCCAAATTTCGACAAGTTGGCCGGCGACGGGGCGGCCACGTGAGTCGGTGACCCGTCCGGTGATGATGATGCGTTCACCGATCGGCTCTCCGGCATGTCCGATCGTCAGATCAGCGTCCAGCGCAGAGACATCCCGCGCACCGAAACACGGCCCTGAAAGCTCGAGTTCGTGAGGATCGGTCAACAGCAGCGGGTTGCGCGGGTGCCGCAGGACACTGCTCCGATAGGGCGGGTAATCCAGTTGCGGTTGGGCCACTTCGGACGAGCGGTGGTATGCGGTGATCTCCGCTGAGACTTCCTGCTGGGACGCCAGCGCCGTGACGTCCGTTAGAGCTGTCATGGGTGCTGACGCTAACCGCAACCGTTGAGAGAAGCCGAGGGTACGCTTTTACTCAGTGAAAGCTTGTCGGTCAGATGTGAGGAGGTGCCGTGGCAGGCAATGCCTCGAAGCCGGGCGTGTCGGTGGCATCGCGCACGCTGGCCCTGCTGGGTGCCTTCGACGCGGCGCATCGTCGCCTGTCGTTGACCGATATGGCCCGACGGGCGGATCTGCCGGTGCCGACCGCGTACCGGCTGGTCAACGAGTTACAGCGATGGGGTGCGCTGACGCGAACATCGTCAGGGGACTACGTGATCGGGCGTCGCTTGTGGGACGTCGGCCTGTTGGCCCCCATGCAAACCGGCCTGCGGGAGGTGGCTTCCCCGTTCCTGCATGACCTGTACGGCGCGACGCTCGCCACAGTCCATTTGGCGGTCCGGGAGGGAACGAACGCCTTGTATATCGAACGGCTATCCGGACACGCGTCCGTCCCAGTGGTCAGCAAGATCGGAACACGACTCCCCATGCATGCCACTGGGGTTGGCAAAGTCCTTTTGGCCCATGCGCCCGAAGCCATCCGGACGGAGGTGCTCGCCCATCTGACTCGACTCACCGCGCACACCGTCATCCATGGTGGTGTGCTGCGCAACCAACTGTCCCGGGTCCACCGGGATGGGTATGCCACCACTGTCGAAGAGATGACACTCGGGGCCTGCTCAGTCGCGGTACCGGTGTACCGCGGCGACGATGTCGTCGCCGCGCTGGGCGTAGTAGTACCCAGTCTCAACCGCGACAAGTTACGGCTCGTGTCAGCATTGAATGTTGCTGCACAGGGTATTTCGCGAAGTTTGAGTTAATTCAGACGGCCTTGTGCCACCACTCGGGCCCCACTGTTTCGGCCAGTGAAAGGCCGGTGTTGCGTTGCTTGCTGTGTCGGACTCAAGGTGAGGCACGTAAAGACGCGTGCACCCTGCGCGCCCGCCAAATGCGAGGAACATGAATGTCGAGCACAGTCCGCGGAGTCATCGCCCGCAAGCCAAAAACAGCCACCGAGATCGTCGACATCATTGTTCCGGACCCCGTCGGCCATGATGTCGTCGTCAAGGTGTCCGCGTGCGGTGTTTGCCATACGGACTTGACCTACCGTGACGGCGGAATCAACGACGAATTTCCGTTTCTCCTGGGCCATGAGGCAGCAGGTGTCGTTGAAGCAGTTGGCCCCGATGTCAGCCTGGTAGCACCCGGGGATTTCGTGGTTCTCAACTGGCGGGCGGTATGTGGGCAGTGCCGGGCATGCAAACGCGGCCGGCCACAGTACTGCTTCGACACCCACAACGCCTCACAGCCAATGACTTTGACAGACGGCACAGTTCTGACCCCAGCGCTAGGGATCGGTGCGTTCGCCGAGAAAACTCTTGTGCACGAGGGGCAATGCACGCGGGTCGACGCCAACGCTGATCCTGCGGTCGCCGGTCTGTTGGGTTGCGGCGTGATGGCCGGCTTGGGCGCCGCGGTCAACACCGGCGGTGTCAGCCGCGGTGACTCGGTGGCAGTCATCGGATGCGGCGGTGTCGGTGACGCCGCGATTGCCGGTGCTCGGTTGGCGGGCGCGTCTACCATCATCGCTGTCGACCGAGATCCCGTAAAGCTGCAGTGGGCCGAAGAATTCGGTGCCACGCATACTGTCAACGCCGCCGAGGCTGACGCTGTGGCGGCAATCCAGGAGCTCACCGGCGGCTTCGGCGCCGACGTTGTGATCGATGCCGTGGGCCGGCCCGAGACGTGGCGTCAGGCCTTCTATGCCCGCGACCTTGCCGGCACAGTAGTTCTGGTCGGGGTGCCGACTCCTGATATGCGGCTGGAACTTCCGCTGGTCGATGTGTTCTCCCGCGGCGGCTCGTTGAAGTCGTCTTGGTATGGCGACTGCCTGCCAGAGCGCGACTTCCCGACATTGGTGTCGTTGTACCAACAGGGGCGCCTACCGCTGGAACGCTTTGTCTCCGAACGCATTACGTTGGACGACATCGAAGCGGCGTTCCAGGCGATGCACGAGGGTAAGGTGCTCCGCTCGGTGGTTGTGCTGTGAGCGCAGCGACCGTGGTGGCCGAGAAGGCAGGGCTTCGCGTCGAACGCGTCGTCACCTCAGGCACCTTCAGCCTTGACGGCGGAACATGGGACGTCGACAACAACGTATGGCTGATCGGCACCGATACCGAGGTGATAGTCGTCGATGCGGCCCATGACGCGGCGACGATCGGCGAGGCTGTCGGTGGGCGTGACGTCACCGCGGTGATCTGTACCCACGGACACAACGACCACATCAACGCAGCCGCAGAACTCGGAGAGAATCTCTACGCGCCCGTGCTGCTGCACCCTGCCGACACCATGCTCTGGCGAGCAGTGCACTCGGACCGGCCGTTCATGTCACTGGACGACACCCAGCGCATCGGGTTCGCCGGCACACACCTGAATGTGATTCATACGCCTGGCCACTCACCAGGATCGGTGTGCTTGTATCTGCCAGAGGCGAACTCACTGTTCTCTGGTGACACGTTGTTCTCCGGTGGCCCCGGAGCGACCGGCAGGTCCCACTCCGATTTTCCGACGATCATCGGGTCGATCAGGGACCGAATCTTGACGCTGCCCGCCGACACTCACGTCTACACCGGCCACGGAGACTCGACCAGTGTCGGCGGTGAAGCGCCGTACTTGGAGGATTGGATTGCCCGCGGCCATTAGGCGTAGCCGCATTGAATTATGCAATGGGGACGGCCCGTGAAAGCTTCGGGCCGTCCCTCATTCGTGTTCGGTGCGCCGTTGTTCAGACCGTGGTCAGCGGAAGCCCGGCGTAGTTCTCGGCCAGCCCCGTCGCGGCTGCCGCACTGTTGAATACCCAGCGGAGCTGGGACTGCTGCAACTCCGCATCGAATGGGTCACCGCTGATGTGCAGCATGCTCGTCATCCACCAGGAGAAATGTGTACATCGCCAGACTCGCTGTAATGCCGTCTGTGAGTACGTGTCGGCCAGTCTCGGGTCGTGCTTCTTCACCAAGGCGGTCAGGGCGGGGGCGAGGAGCGCAACATCAGCTATGGCGAGGTTGAGCCCTTTGGCTCCGGTCGGAGGAACGATGTGAGCGGCGTCGCCGGCCAGGAACAGCTGCCCGTAACGCATTGGGCTCTGGACGTAGCTCCGCATCGGCAGCACACTGCATTCGGTGATCGGGCCGGTCTTCAAAGACCAGTCACCGATGTCTCCTTCGAGCCGCTTCGACAGCTCGTCCCAAATTCGTTCGTGCGACCACGAATTGATGTTGGTCCCGTTGGGAACCTGAAGGTACAGACGGCTGACGGTCTCGGAACGCATGGAGTGCATTGCGAAGCCATCGGGATGCCAAGCGTAGATCAGTTCATCGGTCGACGGAGGGACGTCGGCGAGTACGCCAAGCCATGAGTATGGATAGGTTTTTTCCCAGACCTGTTTGACGGTTTCGGGAATGGCAGCACGACTGGGGCCGAACGAGCCGTCGCAGCCGACGATTACGTCGGCGCCAACACGTTGATCGACGCCGTTGACGGTGAAAGTGACATACGGTTGGTCCGAGGTGATGTCGTGCACCTGAACCGCTTCGGCTTCATAGATGATCTGCTGGCCGCCGGCATGGCGCGCGGCGACGAGGTCCTTTTGGACCTCGGTCTGCCCGTACACCCATACGCTGCGGCCGACGAGGTCGACGAAGTCGAGATGCTGCCGTTCGCATGGCGTCTGCAGGTAGATTCCGCGATGCTCGATACCGTTGCGCCCCAGGCGGTCACCCAGGCCGACCGCGCGAAGCAACTCTACCGATGAATGCTCCAGGATTCCGGCACGGATGCGGGCGAGAACGTAGTCCTCGGTTCGCGATTCGATGATCACCGACTCGACGCCATCAGCCGCGAGCAGATGTGACAGCAACATGCCGGCCGGCCCGGCGCCGATGATGGCAACTTGGGTTCGCATGCGGTAAGTGAACGACAAGGGTTGTGGATCTGCTATCGCCGGATTTCACTGACCGAAAGTCCTTGAGAAGTGTCGATCCACTTCCCAAGCGGTAGAACGCCTTTCTGGACGACCAGTGTGAACGGCGATGGAGGTAGTGTGGTGGCGCAAACAGCCAACACCCATCTCTCGTCGAGCGGCCGGCTCCGGGCAGGTGTTAGCTGGATGGACACCAGGGCCACCGGATTCGATGTCAGGATTGGGCTGGTGTGACAGGGAGGAGCTGAGCTAGCCGCAACGCCAGTGCCACCGCGACCGGATCGTCATCCACTGGCCGACCGAGTGCGGCGTTTGCCTGCTGTAGCCGATAGATCACCGTGTTGTGATGCAGTCCCAAACGGCGCGCGGTCTCACGTTGGTTGAAGCGCGTCTGGAAATGCGTAGACAAAGTTTCGCGCAGCCGCGCCTGAATGTCCCCATCGCCCGCCAGGTCGCCCAGAACTCGGCGGGCGAAGGCGCGGGCGCGGTCGGGATCGACGGTGCACAGACTGAGGACCTCGACGTCGGCGAACCGGATGATCCGGCCAGGCATACCGGGGATCAGCTCAGCCACGCGTCTGGCTTGCAGGGCCTGGTTGTGGCTGTCACGAAATCCGATCAGACCCGTGCCGGTGTCGCCGATGGCGGCGTGCACGTCGGCTTCTAAGCCGACCGTTTGTAGCGTGTGCATCCACGCCCACATGGTGTGCGCGCCGGCCGGGACGAGCAATGGTCGGTGCTCCCCGGACAGCCGAGTCGCGGCACGCTCCAACCGCAAGAGCGAGTCGACGTCGGCGCCGTGGTCGGTCCACAGCACGGCGGCGACATGGACGCCTTCAATCGCGTAGCCCAGGGTGCGTCGTGTCGACTCTGGATCGGAAGGCGCACCAGCGAGCAGCCTTTCGACGAGGTCGACTCGTGCCGCTGACGTTGCGTGGGCCAGGCGGTCGCGTTCGAGTTGGTACTCCTGGGCGATCACCTCCGACGAACGGTCGTTCCAGGTGAACATGAACGCTGCGCCTGCATCGTGCACGGACTGCTGACGGCTATCCGGCAACGCTCGGCGCACCGCCTCCGACCATGACTGCCAGATGATCGGCTGCACCACCCGAAAGCACCGCAGCACCGCCGGCAGCGGAATCCTGGCCCGTGCCATGAGGCGGGTGGCCTCCACCACTTCTGTCGATGGTGTCATCGCTTCCCGGGGCAGAGCGCGCACCATGGCGTCGAAGCTGGCCAACAGTTCGGCCCCCGGAACCGTGCGGATGGCAGCTTGAATCTCGGCGCTGGCATCGCGTAGTTCGGGAACCTCGCGCAGAATCACTTCGGCCGCCTGCACGCCGATTTCGGCGACATCACGCATCATCTCGAGCACGGCTTCGCGGAGGCCATCCATCTTCTCACCGTAGCCCCGCGATTGGTTGATCCGACCAATTCGGTCAAACGAACTTGGCGTGATCATCCGATGTGCCCGACGACACATCCTCCTACTGTCAATGCGATGGCGTGCGCCCCAACCGCCGAGGAGGATCGATGGCGAAACCAACCGACGTGCCTCAGTCGCAGCGGGGCGGTCCCGTAGTCCAGTTTGCTGAGCGATACGATCCATTCTCCGCTGACATCGAGTCGGTGTTGGCCAGAGCCTGCGCGGAGCAGCCGGTCTTTACTCGCCCGAGATGACTGTTGAGTCGTGACCCGATTCGACGACGTCGCGACTGCCACGCCTGACACCGACAACTACTCAACCTCCAACGCACTGGCGACGTTGACGCCAGCGTGCCCGGCCGCCAGGGAAGTTCTGAACAGCAACAGCGTGTGGTGGCCAGCCAAGAAAGGATGTGCATGATCTTCTCCGCGCCGATCCCCGAGATTGACGTGCCCACAATCAATCTCGCTGACTTTGTACTGGCCGATGTGGATTCGCGCCGGTCGAAGCCCGCGGTGATAGATGCGGTCAGCGGCCTCACTTTGACCTACGGCGAGCTGGACGAGATGTCCGCGCGCGCGGCCGGCGGGCTCCTGAAGGACGGAATTCGTCCGGGTGACGTAGTCGCCCTGATCAGCAACAACCAGCCGATGTATGCGGTGGCCGTCTATGCGATCCTGCGGGCCGGGGCTGTCGTCAGCCCTATCAATCCGGTGCTCAACGGTTCAGAGATCGGAAAGCAGCTGGCGACAGCCGGCGCGAAAGCCGTTGTAGCGGCAACCGGGGGCGGCTGGCTTGCCGAAGCGGTTGTGGGTACCCAGGTTGAGGCCTGCTACTCGTTCGACGACTCTGCCGACACACGCTCCTTTCGTGCTCTTCTCTCGTCGGCACCGGCGATCTCCTACCAGCCCGCATCGACGAATGATCTTGCGGCGCTGCCATTCTCGAGCGGTACCAGCGGAACCAGCAAGGGGGTCATGCTAAGTCACGGCAACCTGGTCGCCAACCTGATACAGCTGCATGATTGCTGGGCGCTGGATGCCGAGGCTGTCGTGTGCGCGGCGATGCCGCTGTTTCACATCTACGGATTCACGGTGATACTGAACTCCGCGATTCTTGCGGGCGCCACGGTGATCACCATGCCGCGCTTCGATCTTCGTGGCTACCTGGAAGTCGTGCAGAACTACCGTGTCACGCTCGGACACTTGGCACCGCCACTCGTCCTGGCGTTGGCGACGGCTCCTGAAGTGGACCAGTACGACCTGACGTCGATGACGAGGGCGATATCCGGGGCAGCCCCGCTGGATGAGGAACTCGCCGCGCGCGTCGAGGAGCGAACCGGAATTCGGATCCGCCAGGGATACGGCATGACTGAGGCCAGTCCGGGGACCCACGGCGCGCCGTCGGATGAGTTTGTCGCGATACCGGCGGGAAGTGTCGGTCACCTTCTGTCGGGCACGACCGCCCGGATCGTCGACCCGGCTACGGGCGAAGACGTCGGTGTTGGAAGCGCTGGCGAGCTCTGGGTTCGAGGACCGCAGATCATGCAGGGATATCTGGGGCTTCCCGAGGAAACGGACGCCACGATCGTTGAGGGGTGGCTGCGGACCGGAGACGTCGTCGAGCATCGCGACGGTTGCTTCTACGTCGTCGACCGTCTGAAGGAGTTGATCAAGTACAAGGGTTATCAAGTTGCGCCCGCAGAACTTGAAGCCTTGCTTTTGCAGCACCCACAGATCGCGGATGCAGCGGTAGTCGGATTGGCGGACCGCGTTGCAGGTGAGTTGCCGACCGCCTATGTGGTGCATAGCGCCGCCGACCCCGGCCCGTCGGATGCAGACGCGATCATCGCGTGGGTGGCTGAGCGCGTTGCGCCCTACAAGAAGATTCGACGGGTGGCGTTCATCGACCGCATTCCGAAATCGCCCGCGGGCAAGATCCTTCGCCGCGTGCTGAGGGACCTCCCAATCGAAGAGCCGGCGATGATAGCCCGCGACGAGCTGAGGCTCTGAACGGAAGTCTCAAGACTGCGCGATCATCTCGTCAAGTGATGTTTCTGGGGCTTGTAGTCGAAAGGCGTTGTCCCCATGGGCTTTGGCGTGTCTGCCGGCTAATCCGCGGGCAGGTAGGCACAGGGTAGTCCGGGGCGACGACCCCGCTGGCTTCGGACCCGGCCGGCCTCGCGCCTTGCTATGGCTTGAGTCGCGCGACGCGACAGAGCATATCGACAAACAGCTCGCGCTCGCCGGGTTCCAATGCGGAGAGTATGTGCTCGTCGACAGCCGCGGATAGGTGTGTCATCTTGGCGAGCGCAGCGCGGCCGGCGGCGGTGAGCACCACCATTCGGGTACGCCGGTCGTCTGGGTTGGGCGTGCGGCTGACGTAACCCGCGCGCTCCAGATCGTCGATCACGGCGACAACCGCGCTGGGGTCAATGTCCAGGATCTCGCTGAGCTCGCGCTGAGACACCCCTTCGCGTTCTTTGACCGCGACGAGTGCTGTGTAGTGCCTACTCCGCACGCCAAAGTGCTCCAGTGTGCGATTGAGCTGGCGGATCGCCTGTCCGCCGGCGCGAGCGAGCAGGAATCCCGGGTCCTCCGACAAGGCGGCGGGGCGAGTCCGCCGTGGGCGTGCAGCGACGATGACAGGCCTCCTTCCAGAGCTAAGTCTGCCATGTCTCGCGCAGACTGAACAATCATTGACATTTACAATCATTGATGTTCTCATCAATTATGTCGAGGAAGGAGTGCAAATGAATCTCGAGGGCAAGGTCGCGATCGTGACCGGCAGTGGACGTGGGCTCGGACTCGCGTATGCGAAGAGGTTGGCCGTCGCGGGCGCTCAGGTGTTGGTGAACGACATCGACGCCGAGGTTGCGAACGAGGCAGTCAATGAGATCCGAGCGGCGGGGGGCATTGCGGTCGCAGAGGTCGCTGCCATAGGAAGTAGCGAGGCAGCGCAGCAGCTCATCGATCGCGCCGTCAATGAGTTTGGGGGCGTGGACATTCTGGTGAGCAACGCCGGTGTACTGCGGGACAAAGTTCTTTGGAAGATGACCGATGATGACTTCGATTCCGTGATCGCGGTTCATCTCCGCGGCACGTTCGCCTGCGCCAGAGCCGCCGCCATCCGTATGCGCGAACAAGGCCGCGGCGGCAGATTGATCCTGATCGGATCGCCGGCGGGACAGCGCGGCAACTTCGGTCAAACCAACTACTCGGCCGCGAAAGCGGCGATCGTCGGCATGACTCGAACTTGGGCAATGGAGCTCTCGCGCGCAGCCATCACCGTCAATGCGGTGGTGCCCGTGGCCGCTACCGCGATGACCGAGACTATTCCCGCTCTCAAGCACTACGTAGACATGGCGCGCCAGGGAGATCCCATGCCCCCGTTCGCGCGTCGGGCGCTCGGGTTCGGCACGGCCGAGGACGCGGCCGGTCTCGTCGCGTTCCTGGCCTCTGACGCCGCGGGTGAGATTACCGGCCAGGCGATTGGGATCGGGGGCGATCGCCTGTCCCTGTGGTCTCACCCAGAGCAGATCGTCGCCGCCTACGCCGACGGAGGGTGGACCGCCGACGCGATCGCAGAGGCCTGGCCCACCGTATTCGAGCCCCGATTGCAGACGGTCGGCGAGCAGTTGCCGGAACCGGCCGCCGTTTAGGAAACCGGAATCATGGATCCCACCAAGCTCAAGGCCATCGACGTCCACGTCCACGTCGAGGTGGACTGCAACGGCCACATGTCGCTGCCGGACGAGTTCGTCGCGGCCTCGACGCAGTATTTCGGCGCTGAGACCGTCAAGCCGAACATCGACGCCATCGCCGCGTACTACCGCGAGCGCCAGATCGGCGCCGTCCTGTTCAGCGTTGACATCGAGGCGTTCACCGGGCATCCGGCACTCTCCAACGAGGAGATCGCCGCCGGCGCCGCCGCGCACCCCGATGTGCTCATCCCGTTCGCCAGCATCGATCCCGCCAAAGGCCGGGCCGGCGCACGCCGACTGCGAGTGCTGATCGAAGAGCACGGAGTGCGAGGGCTCAAACTCCACCCCAGCATCCAGAACTTCGCACCCGACGATGGCACGGCCTATCCGTTGCTCGAAGTGGCCCAGGAGTACGGCGTGCCTGTGCTGTTCCACACCGGTCAGACAGGTATCGGAGCGAATATGCGCGGCGGCGGCGGCATCCGCCTCGGGCTGTCCAATCCGATACTGCTCGACGAGGTGGCGGTCAGATTCCCCGATCTGCGAATCATCATGGCGCACCCGTCCTTTCCATGGCAGGACGAGGCCTTGGCCGTCGCCACCCACAAACCGAATGTCTACATAGACCTTTCTGGATGGTCTCCGAAGTACTTCCCGCCTCAACTCGTGCGTTACGCCAACACGCTCTTGGCCGACAAGGTGCTCTTCGGCTCGGACTACCCGATGATCACACCTGACCGCTGGCTGGCCGACTTCGCCACGTTGGAAATGAAGCCTCACGTGATCCCAAAAATCCTCAAAGACAACGCAATACGCGTGCTCAATCTCGATACGGAAGGCAAGGAATCTTGATCACCACTACGCTCGACGCACTCAGCGAACTCGTCGGGTCCGACCTCGGAACGACCGACTGGATGACCGTGGATCAGAGTCGGATCAACACCTTCGCCGACGCGACCGACGACCATCAATGGATCCACGTCGATCCCGAACGCGCGAAGAACGGCCCGTTCGGCGCACCCATCGCACATGGGTACCTCACGCTGTCGCTGGTCATCCCGCTGTGGTCCGACCTGCTCGACGTCGCAGGGGTGGGTACGAAGGTCAACTACGGTTTGAACAAGGTGCGTTTTCCATCCGCCGTTCCGGCCGGAGCCCGCATCCGCGCGGCCGGCACTCTCGTCGACGTAACGCAGGTCGACCGGGGCGGTGTGCAGCTGAGTGCGGATATTCGCATCGATATCGAGGGCTCGGACAAGCCCGCGTGCATCGCTCAGCCAGTGTTTCGTTTCTACCCCTGACCCAACCGACGCTGATCGAGTCCCGAGGAAAAAGAAATGCAGAGAACCGTATTCGGCGCCGAACACGACGCGTTTCGGAAAATGGTCCGCTCGCTCATCGAGGATGAGGTGGTGCCCGTCTATGAGGAATGGCAGGACGCCGGTGTCACCCCGCGCCAGTTCTCCCAGCGTCTGGGCGAATTGGGCATTTTGGGCATCGAAGTGCCGGAGGAATATGGTGGCGCCGGCGTCGACTCCTTCAAGTACGCAGCCATTATCATCGAGGAAAGTGCCCGTGCGGCAGTGACATTCGGCAGTGTGGGCGCCCATATCTACCTTTGCCTGCCGTATCTGCTCGAGTTGACCACCGCAGAGCAGAAGGCGCGGTGGCTGCCGGGTTTCGTGGCGGGTACGACGATGTTCGCGATTGCCATGACCGAACCGGGAACGGGGTCGGATCTAGCCGGGATGCGGACGACGGCAACGCTTTCCGATGACGGCAGCCACTTTGTGCTCAATGGCGCCAAGACCTTCATCACCGGCGGTGCTCGTGCCGATCGCGTCATCGTCTGCGCCCGCACTGCACCGCCGAAGGACGGGGATCGCCGGTTCGGCATCTCGCTGCTGGCAGTCGACGTCACCGCACCGGGTTTCGAGGTCGGCCGCAAGCTCAAGAAAATCGGGCAGCACTCGATCGATACCGTGGAGCTGTCCTTCCGCGATGTCGTAGTTCCCGCCGAAGACCTGATCGGCGACGTGAACCAGGGTTTCGCGCATCTCGGACAGAACCTTGCTCGGGAACGATTGACGATCGCCGTGGAGGCATATGCTCAGGCAAAGGCCGCTGTGCGGCTTGCCGCTGAGTATGTGCAGCAACGGCAGGTCTTCGGACGTCCGCTCGCGAGTTACCAGAACAGCAAGTTCGAGCTCGCTGCATGCCAGGCCGAGGTCGACGCCGCCGAAGCGGTCATCGACCGTGCACTCGAGGCCTACGATGCCCATGAACTGACGCCGGCCGACGGTGCAAGTGCCAAGCTCTTCTGCACCGAAGTGGCGTCACGAGTGGTCGATCGATGCCTGCAGTTGCACGGTGGCTACGGATACGTCGTCGAGTATCCGATCGCGCGCATATTCGCAGATTGTCGAGTCAACCGGATCTACGGTGGCACCAGCGAGGTGATGAAGATGATCATCGCCAAGAACATGGGTCTGTGATCGGATTCCGTAGGCGCAGCGGGCAGGTCGTGATTCGCGGTTGTGATCTCGGATGGGTCCGGCAGATCGTTTCCTCGGCTTGAGCCGAGTATCGAATCGGTATCCGTCGGAACCGGATTCGCGGATCAAAGACCTCCCCAGCGATGAGTTCTTATCCTGCTTCTGCCGCTTCTTCGGGTCAGATGCCGACTGTCGTGGGGGCGTTGCTGGCGGAGAACAGCGGGACGAGGAACGTCGCGATCGCCTCCTGGATCTCCGCAGCCCTCGGGATAGGGCCCGACATGGAGAGCGTGGTGTGGATCAGGCCCTCGAACCGGCGTGACTCCGCGGGAACACCCGCCGCGGCCAGCGCGCGGGCGTAGTCCTCACCCTCATCACGCAGCGGGTCGACCCCCATGGTGAGCACCAGGGCGGGCGGGAGCCCCGACAGGTCGGCAGCCCGGGCAGGAGCGATCAGGGGCGAGGTCAGCGCGGCGGGATCGGTGACGTACATCCCGGCCATCCGTGCACAGAGCTCCATCGACAGGACGGGGCCGTGCGCAAACAACTTCCGTGATGCCGTCTCTGCCAACGGGTCCGTGACAGGGGCGACGAGCACCTGCGCGGTGAGCCGGGGGCCGCCATCGTCGCGAGCGCGCTGGGCGGCAACGGCAGCGAGGTTGGCACCTGCGCTCTCGCCGCCGACGGCGATCCGTTCCGGATCTCCGCCGTATGTCGCGATGTTGTCCGCGACCCACCTCAGGGCCGCCTGCGTGTCTTCGACCGCAGCCGGGAACGGGTGCTCGGGCGCCAGCCGGTACTCGGGCGAAACCACCAAGGCCCCGGTGTTGTGGGCGAGAGCGGCGCACGGCTCGTTGAACGCGTCCAGACTGCCGCCGATCCAGCCGCCACCGTGAATGAACAGGACCACGGGCAGCGGTGCCGACGCTTCCTTGGGGTGGTACAGGCGGAGCTTTCGACCGTCGTTGCCGGCGGGGAAGTCCACCTCGCTGATGGAGACGTCGGATGGAAGCGGCGCCTGGAAGAACTGGAACATGTCCATGGCGGCCCGCGCTTCCTCGAGGTTGCACTCCTCGAGCGGTTTGGCCCCGCTGTTCATCATGCCGGCGAGGAAGAACACCGCGGAGCCATCCACCTGCACCAGGCTCGACAGCGGTTGCTCGTCCTCGTCGAACGAGAACCCTGCATATCCCGTTGCTTCGACCTCGGCGCAGATCGCCCGATACATCGGTCCGCCGGTGAATAGGGAGAGCGGAGTGCGCGCCTTGCCCGCGATGTTGTCTCCCATGTACCAGGTGGTCGCAGTCGGGACCAGCGTCGCATTCGCGCACTCCATGACGAGCTCGTTGTAGCGGTTCTCCGCCGACTCGCTCGCCTCCACACGGGCGCAACCGGCGGCATCGGCGTGCGCGATGATTCCGCTCACGAAGTCGACGCTGTCCTCGATGCCGATCGGGTTGTTGTACAGCGCGGCCGAACTCTGTGGGCCGTTGATGTGGAACAGGTTGGGGAACCCATGCGTGGCCATCCCCACGTACGCTCGCTGGCCCCCGCTCCAGTGATCGGCCAGCTTGCGGTTGTCGCGACCCACCACGCCCATCTGGAGAAGAGCGCCGGAACCCACGTCAAACCCGGTCGCCAGGATGATGACGTCGAATTCGTACTCCTGTTCCGTCGTCGCGATCCCTCTGCTCGTAATCCTCTCGATCGGGGTCGATCGCGCGTCCACCAAACGCACGTGCGGCAGGTTGAACACCTCGAAGTAGCCGGACTCGAACGTGGCTCGCTTCACGCCGTACGGGTGATTGTCGGGGCAGAGGAGTTCGGCGACCTCAGGGTCGTTGACGCGCTGCCGGATCCTTCCGCGGATGTACTCCGCCGCGGTCTCGTTGGCGTCGGCGTCCGTGATGAGATCGATGTACGTGGAGACCAGCATGCGGAAGCCGCCGGCCTCGTAAAAATGGTCGTAGACCTTCTGCCGCACCTCCGGCGGGTCCATCAGGGCGGGCCGGTCGGCGCGTGGATACGGTGCGCCGGCCATGCTGGCCCTGGACTCCGCGCGCAATCGGGGGTAGTCGGCGACGACCTCGGCGAACTCCTCGTCGGACAGTGGGCCGTTGCCCAGCGGGCACGCGTAGTTGGGTGTGCGCTGGAAGACCGTGAGCTCGCCCACCTCACCCGCAATCGTCTGGATGACCTGGATCCCGGTCGACCCCGTCCCGATCACGGCCACGCGCTTGCCATGCAGGTCCACACCCTCGGCCGGCCACTGGCTGGTGTGGGCGATAGTGCCCGCGAAATCGTCCTGACCGGGGAAATCATTCGGCTTCGACACGGAGAACGCTCCGGCAGCGTTGATGAAGTACCGAGCCATCGTGACCGCACCGTCGTCGGTTCGAACTTCCCAGCGATCGGCGTCGTCCCGCCAGACCGCCGAGATGACCCGCGTGTTGAACCGGAAGCTACGCCGCAGGTCGAACCGGTCCGCCACGTGCTCGAGGTAGGAGAGGATCTCGGGCTGGGAGGCGAAGCGCTCGGTCCAACGCCATTCTCTCTGCAGATCCTCGTCGAAGGAGAAGGAGTACCACACGCTCTCCAGGTCGCACCGGGCGCCGGGATAGCGGTTCCGGTGCCAGACACCGCCCGGTCCCGCCAGTGCCTCGAAGCTCTGGACGGAAAGGCCCTGCTGGTCCCGAAGGCGGTAGGTGGCGTACAGGCCCGCGAATCCGGCGCCGACGATGACGGCGTCTACGTGGTTGTGACTCATGACACAGGACCATCCGTGATCTGCCGGGGGCCCGCACGGGTACGTATGCCCACTGCCATACCCGTTCGCATACCTGTTCCCTGGTGTGGGCCGCGTCGCCTGAATTTTCATGCCGCAGCCCACTTCGCGGGACAGCCGAGATCGCAAAGCGGCTTGTTGCCGAATGCAAGGGACTCAGAGCCAAGACAGGTATGCCCGCAGGTATGGAGACGGGTACCTAAACCGATGTGTTCTGCGCCACAGCAGCCGATGCTGTGAGAGATGCCGCTCAGTGACGCAACCCATCGAGTCAGGTTGTCTGATGACCTTCCCGCCGGAGCCCGCTGCGCCCGCCGGCGCCCGGACAGACCCGGTGTCAATCGGACACCTGGAGCGACCAGTTTCTGAGCCATCGACGAAGACGAGGAGAAACCAACAAATGGATC
Source organism: Mycobacterium sp. SM3041 (assembly GCF_039668335.1). Classification (NCBI taxonomy): domain Bacteria; kingdom Bacillati; phylum Actinomycetota; class Actinomycetes; order Mycobacteriales; family Mycobacteriaceae; genus Mycobacterium; species Mycobacterium sp. SM3041. The sequence continues at coordinate 43,956 of NZ_JAYXBQ010000074.1, forward strand.
AGCCCATCACTGCGTCGCCCATTGAGCACACCGCAGTTATCGCGCCGGAGCAGGAAGAAGAAGTGACGCGGCCGCCGGCCGGCGATCTGTATGACGTCATGCGCACGATGCGCGCGATGCGCCGACTCAAACCGGACCCGGTGCCGCGTGAGCTGATCGAACGGCTGATCCAGGCTGCGTCGTGGGCGCCCAGCGGCGGCAACTCGCAGGGTACTCGCTACGTCGTGGTTGACGACCGAACCCAAATCGCACGAATTGCGCCGCTGTGGCGGCGAGCTGAACGCTTTTACGTCACCGCGCAGGCCGACGCGCGTCCACCGGGAGTGTCACCGAAGCAGTATCAGCGCACGGTCGGGGCGGCGCAGTATCTCGCCGACCACTTCGAAGACGTACCCGCGTTGATCGTGGTGTGCTGTGATGTGTCGTCAATGATGGACAATTGGCTCGACAATATTGCGGCGGTCGCACGTGCTTTCGGTAAGCTCGGTATCCGCCGAGCCTTGACCGGCGGGGCGAACTTCGGCAAGTTCGGACGCCTATCCATCGCCGCCAGCGTCTACCCGGCGGTTGAAAATTTGCTCCTGGCCGCCCGTCAGTCCGGCCTGGGTGCCAGCCTGACCACCTGGCATTTGCTGTTTGAGCGCGAACTCAAAGACATACTCGGCATACCGAGCAATGTCCGCACATTCGCCATCGTGCCAATTGGTTACCCCCTCGGTCGATTCGGCCCAGTCAACCGCGCCCCTGTCGATCATTTCCTGCAGTGGAATCACTGGCAGCAGCCGAATTAGGGAGTTGCCGGCTGGGTCCGAATGAGCCGTCTCAACGGCGATGCCTCGGACATGCCGCCATGGCGCAGATGACTCCAATTCCCATATGGCTTGGGCCATATGGGAATTGGAGTCGAATCCGTGCCCGAGGCGTACGCCCCGGGCACGGGAGCATTATCCGTCCCTCGCCTCAGACACCACGCCGTTCCGCACCCTCGCCCCGGTTGTTCAAGCCAGCGTCACCTTGACGGGGATGCTCTCCCATGCGCGGAGCGTGTTGTTGTGGTGGCGAATCGCCGGCGCTGCCAACTCGATCCGCTCGACCCGGCGTGCCAGCGCCGACAGTAGCGCCTCGGCTTCCAAACGAGCTACGTGCTGTCCCACGCATTGATGGATCCCCATACCGAATCCGACATGTCCGGAGGGATCTCGGGATAAGTCGAATTGGTCTGGATGGTCCCAGCGCCGGGGGTCGCGATTGGCGGCGCCGAGGAACATCAGGATCTTCTCGCCTTCGGGAATCACCGAATCGCCGAGATGGACGTCGCGGGTGGCAGTCCGGAAGAACGTTTGTACGGGCGACTCCCACCGCACGGCTTCGTCGAACGCGGTTCTGATCAGCGCGGGTTCCTCCCGGAGTCGTTGCCACTGCAGGGGATTGGTAGCCATGGCGAAGAGCGTGGCCGACAGGCCGTGCACCGTGGTGTCGACGCCGGCCGACAGCAGCGACCGTACGACCACGGGCGCCTGTTCGTAGGTGATCTCGCCCCGATCGGCCGCAGCCCAGATGTCGGCGCCAAACCCCCTGTCCGCGAGTGCTTCCCGCTGACATTGCGCGTGGGTCCACGCGCTGAGTTCGGGTTCGCGCGCCGCGCCATTGGCGACAAGGCTGTTGGCGGGGCCGAACGCGTTGAACAAATGGTCACCGTAGGGCAGGAGGTTCTCCCGGCCTTCCTGACCAATGCCCACAGTGTCGGGGAAGACGCGCAGCGGGAACGCCTGCGCCAGTGCAGTGACGGCGTCGAACTCGGGGCCGTCGGCCAGGACGGTGTCGACGAGCGCGGTCGCGTCGGCGATCCAGCCCTCGCGCAGTGTGTGCAGAGCGCGAGGCCCAAGAATCTTGCTCAATACCCGCCGTGGTGCATCGTGGCGGGGAGGGTCGGCCTCTAGAAGCAGACTCGGTGGGCGCCAGGGCTTTTCGCGCCGGAAGTTCGATAATCCGACACCGGCCGACGACTGAAAGTCCTGCCAGTTGCTCAACGCCGCTCGCACGTGTTCGTAGCGGGCCAGCGCGTAGACGCCGTAAAGGCTCAAGTAGCTTATTGGGCCCGCTTCACGGAGGGCCTCATGAAGGGGCAGAGGGTTTTCAAGTAGCTCGTCGCTGAACGGGTCGGCATCGTTGTTGGGTAGGGCGGTGGGTGGCACCAGTGTGGACATCATTGTCCTCCTTCGAGAGTCGGGAAGGGTCACAGATCCAGGACCAGGTTGTCGCTGTGACTACGCGAAACGCACGGGAACATGCAGTCACCGGCCTGGCGTTCGTGGTCATCGAGGACGGCGTCGCGGTGATCAGGCGTGCCGCGCAGAACCGTCACTTCGCAAGTGCCGCAGGTGCCCTGCTGACAGGAGGACAGCACGTCAACGCCAGCGGCCCGCACGGCATCCAGCACAGAATCGTCGGGACCGACCGTGACGGTCACTCCGGTGCGCGCCAGGGTGACCTCAAACGTGGTCAGCGACGCGGCGCTGAGATTGGTGTGGCCGACAAATCGCTCGCTGCGCAGCGCGTATTTCGGCCAGTCAACCATCGCGCGCTCCATGGCATCCAAGAGTGGAACCGGGCCGCAGGCATACACTTTGGTGTCGGCGCGCGGATCTCCAAGGAAGGCCGGCAGATCCAACAGCCCTGACTCGTCTTGAGGAGCGACAGTCACCCGATCGCCGTACGCCGACAGTTCGTCCAGAAATGCCATGGATGCGCGGCGCCTGCCACCGTAAAGCAGGTGCCAGTTGGTCCCGAGCATGTCGGCCTGCCTGATCATCGGCAGCAACGGAGTAATGCCGATTCCTCCGGCCACGAACAGATACGTCGGCGATGGCACGAGAGCGAAATTGTTGCGCGGCCCGCCGATCTCGATTTGATCGCCGACGGCGAGGACGTCGTGCACGTATGCCGAACCCCCGCGGCTGGCAGGCTCTTTGAGCACACCCACCTGATAGCGATCAGGGGTCCAGCGATCACCACATAGCGAGTACTGACGGGTCAGCCCGTTGGGAAGGATGAGGTCGATGTGGGCGCCGGGCGCCCAATCAGGCAGCCGGCCGCCATGGGCAGCCGACAGCTCCAGGGACACCACCCCTTCGGCCACGACTCGCTTTTCGGTGACGACGACGGCTGTCACACTGGCATTTCGTCGCTGGGCTACTGGCGTTCGTTCGTCAATCGGTAGCATCTCCGCTCCTTCACACTCGCGAATGAGTGTGATCCGCAACCCCTGCCACCACCGACTGGTGTATCAATGAATGAGAAGATTCAGTCGCTGAAGCTGGGGTGAACCTCAACATGCCACGGACCCACACGGGGGAATCCACGCTCGCCCGGGCGATCCGCGTGCTGTCAGCGTTCGAGCCCGACCAGCCGGCACTGTCCGTCTCGACCATCGCCCGGCGCAGTCAGCTCCATGTCGCGACGGCATCGAGGATCGTGGCCGAACTGGTCGCGCACGGACTGTTGGAGCGAGGCGAAAACCGCGAAGTGAGGGTTGGCGTCCGGTTGTGGGAACTGGCTTCACGCGCCTCGCCAACCCTGTCGCTGCATCAAGCGGCGATGCCGTATCTGTCCGACATCCACGCCGTCGTAGACCACCACGTGCAGTTAGGGGTTCCTGATGGCGACGACGTTCTCTTCGTTGAACGATTGTCGGCGAAAAACGCCGTCATCAATTACTCACGGATAGCCGGCCGACTGCCGTTACACGCCTCGTCTTCGGGCCATGTGCTGCTCGCGTTTGGCCCCCAAGATCAGCGGGAGCGCATTCTGCGACAACCGATGAAGGCCTACACCGGACAGACCGTCACCGACCCCGCAAAGCTGCGTGACGCACTCGACCTCGTCCACCGCCGCGGATACGCACTGCTTCCCGGCCACATCCATGATGACGCGGCAGGGCTTGCCGTCCCCGTCTTCGACAGCCTGGGCAAAGCCATTGCGGCGTTGTCGATCGTTGGTCCCAATGACGATCGACTCACCGCGCACGTCCCCCTCCTGTTGGCCGCCGCGCGCGGAATTCGGCGCGCACTCAATCCGAGTGCCAACGCATAGCAGCTCCGCCAAGTGATTTCGGTCGCCAGTCGGGTGCACAGATGCCGCACGCGCCGCCAATGTCCTTGCAACAAAGATCATTTCGACGATAGCTCACGTTGCGCTCTCGCGGAGAGCCTCGATCACGCGGCGGACCAGTTGATCGTGGGCTGAGGCCGGCCAGGCGGCCACCAGTTCGACGCCGAGACTTCTCGGCTGCAGTGGGCGGTAGACCACACCAGCGATGTCCAGGGCCGATGTTGGTGCCGGCACGATCGCGGCCCCCAGTCCGGCGGCCACCAGGGTGACCAGTGTCGAGGTCTCCTCCACTTCATGGCGCACTCGGGGAGTGAAGCCGGCGTCGGCGCACAGCGTCGCCAGTAGCAATGCCATGACAGAGCGACCCCCGCCGGCATGTGCTACGAGGCCTTCCTCTCGGAGATCGCCTATTGCCAGTGCCTTTCGCTTGCTCAACCGATGTCCTTCCGGCAGCGCGACCAACAGCGAGTCCCGGCGGATGATCTCGGTGCACAGCCCGGGGTCGATGACGGGCGGGCGCAGGAGGGCGAGATCGATCTCGCCCGCCGCCAACGCCGCCAGTTGCGCCGGGGCGAGCATCTCACCACGCACTCGGACATCGACATCGGGCAGCAATTCACCGAGCGCCCGGACGAGCCGCGGCAGCACCGAGTAGGTGGCCGAGCCGACGCAACCGATGGTGAGCCGACCGGTGGTGCCGTCAGCCACTCGGCGAGCCAGATCCGCGGCGTCGTCTACCGCGTCCAGGATTGCGATGGCACGCGCATGGAAAGCCTGGCCCGCCGGGGTCAACGCGACGTGGCGGGTCGAGCGGATCAGCAACTCCACGCCCAACTCGCGCTCGAGCTGGCGAATCTGCTGCGACAGCGGCGGTTGGGCGATGTGTAGGCGCTGGGCTGCGCGTCCGAAATGCAGTTCTTCGGCGACTGCCCGGAAGTACCGCAGATGTCGCAGCTCCATTAGGATGTTCTACCTATCAAAGATTCTGATTTAAGTATTTCAGAATATCTGCGCACAGACCTACCGTCGAGGCATGGATGTCGTGATCTGCAATCCCGTCCGAACTCCGGTCGGCCGGATGGGCGGGGCTCTGGCGGCGCTGACTGCTACCGATTTGGCGACCGTGGCTCTGCGCGCGCTGATCGACCGTACCGGCCTGGACGAAGGTGACGTCGATGATGTCGTTCTGGGCAACGGCTATGCCAACGGTGAGGCCCCGGCCATCGGCCGTATCGCAGCGTTGGACGCCGGCTTGGGCGTCGGGGTCCCCGGCCTGCAGATCGATCGACGGTGCGGCTCCGGCCTGCAGGCCGTGCTCTACGCCGCCGGGCAGGTGGCCACCGGAGCGGCAAGTGTGGTGATCGCAGGCGGGGCGGAATCGATGTCCAATGTCGAGCACTACGCCCTCGGTCTGCGGACCGGCGTCCGGCAGGGCGGTGTCGCGCTGATGGACCGGCTCGATCGCGCCCGCGAAACCGCCGGTGGGAGTTCACATCCCATCGCCGGCGGCATGATCGAGACGGCGGAGAACCTGCGCCGCGACTACGGGATCGGACGCGACGAGCAGGACGCGTTGTCGGTGCGCTCACACCAGCGGGCGATCGCTGCCCACGAAGCCGGACGCTTCGCCGACGAACTGGTGCCTGTCACCGTGCCAAGCCGTCACGGCGATGTCGTCGTCGACCGCGATGAGCATCCCCGCGCAGATATCAGCGTCGAGAAGCTCGCCGCACTACGCCCGATCCGGTGCAAGGTGGATGGCGAGTCGACAGTCACGGCTGGGAACGCATCCGGGCAGAACGACGGTGCCGCCCTGTGTGTGGTCACCACCGCTGCCGATGCCGCCCGGCTCGGCCTGACGCCTCTTCTGAAGTTACGGGCGTGGGCGGTGACGGGCTGCGCCCCCGAGGCCATGGGCATCGGGCCGGTGAAGGCCAGCGCCGCAGCGCTACAGCGCGCCGGACTGACGCTCGACGACATCGATCTGATCGAGCTCAACGAAGCCTTCGCCGCCCAGGTGCTGGCGGTGCTCGCAGAGTGGAAGGTCGACCCGCTTGACGATCGCCTGAATCCCAACGGTTCCGGAATCTCACTGGGACACCCGATCGGTGCCACCGGTGCCCGAATCCTGGCCACCGCGGCCTACGAAGCACGGCGACGTGGCGCACGCACGGTCCTGGAAACCATGTGCATCGGCGGGGGCCAGGGGCTGGCCGCGGTATTCGAGGCGGTGCAGTGATGGCGACCATCTGTGACACCACCGCGGATGCTGTGGCCGACATCAAGGACGGAAGCACCGTCCTTATCGGCGGTTTCGGAATGGCGGGCATGCCCGTCGCACTCATCGATGCGCTGATCGACCACGGCGCAACCGATCTCACCGTCGTGTCGAACAACGCGGGCAACGGCGACACCGGTTTGGCTGCTCTGCTGGCCGCCAGGCGCGTCCGCAAGGTTATCTGCTCCTTCCCCCGGCAATCCGATTCTTGGGTCTTCGACGGCCTCTACCGCGCGGGTGACATCCAACTCGAGGTCGTGCCGCAGGGCACCCTGGCCGAACGGATGCGTGCCGCCGGCGCCGGCATCGGCGGGTTCTACTGCCCGACCGCCGTCGGAACGCCGCTCGCCGCAGGCAAAGAGGAACGGGTGATCGATGGCCGCACCTATATTTTGGAATATCCCTTGGCCGGTGACGTCGCCCTGATAGGGGCCCACCAGGCCGACCGGATGGGAAACCTGTTGTATCGCAAGACCGCCCGTAACTTCGGTCCCGTGATGGCTACGGCGGCGAAGACCACGATCGTTCAGGTCCAGGAAGTGGTCGAGACCGGCGCACTCGATCCCGAAGCAGTCATCACCCCCAGCATCTACGTCGACAAGGTGGTAGCGGTATGAGCCCACTGACCAAAGCCCAGATGGCCGCCTTGGTCGCCCGCGACATACCAGCCGGCTCCTACGTCAACCTCGGAATCGGCCAGCCCACCACCGTCGCCGATCACCTGCCCGCCGGCGCCGGCATCGTGCTGCACACCGAAAACGGCATGCTGAACATGGGACCGGCCGCCGTCGGCGACCAGATCGACCCCGAGCTGACCAACGCGGGCAAGATCCCGGTCACCGAGCTTCCCGGTGCCGCGTACTTCCACCACGCCGATTCGTTTGCGATGATGCGCGGCGGCCATCTCGACGTCTGCGTGCTCGGCGCCTTCCAAGTGTCGGCCACCGGCGATCTGGCCAACTGGCACACGGGCGCTCCCGATGCAATTCCCGCCGTCGGCGGTGCCATGGACCTGGCCATCGGTGCCAAACAGGTGTTCGTCATGATGACGCTGTTCGCCAAAGATGGCTCCGCCAAGCTGGTTCCGACGTGCACGTATCCATTGACGGGTCTGGGATGCGTGTCGCGCGTCTATACCGATCTGGCAGTGTTCGACATCGAGGCCGACGGCGTGACCGTCCGGGACACCTACGGCATCAGCCGCGCGGAACTGGCGCAAAGACTCGACGTCACCCTTCTCAACTGCTGAGCTGTAGACGTGTCTGTCCCGGACCCACTATCGAGAAATTCTGGGGGAGAGCAGCTTTCGACTTCACGTCGAACAGGCTACGCCCTGTTTCAGGTCTTACTGTCCGCGTAGCTGGCGATGTGACTCAAGATGACTTCCGCGACCTCTCTGGGCTTTTCGGCAGGAGCCAGATGAGCGACACCGTCGAGGACGGCGCTGCACCCCGCCTGGACGCCGACGGCTATCTGGTGCGACAACTGTGGCGGCGTGGCAATGTCCTCAGCGCCGGCGATGGTGCAGACCGGTGCGACGATCTCCGGCAATCGGGTCTCCACGTCGAAGTCTGCGAGTGCCTCGCATACTTGGGCGTATCCCTCAGGGTTGATCTCGTCCAGCCCGTCGATGAGCGCCCGGTAGGTCGCAGGGTCACGTTCGTCGAAGTCGGCGGCAAACCAGCGTTGCGCTGAGCTGTCTTGAACCGCGCGAGTGCCACTGCGCCGCACCGTCGCGGCGCGGTCGTGCCACGCCTGCGATGTGCCGATCCGCGCGCCGGTACAGATCAGCGTTGCTGTCGCTACACGTTCGGGAGCATCGAGCAGCAGTTGCAGGCCTATACACCCGCCGACTGAGACACCCGCGTAGTGGAAGACGGCCCCGGGTGACGACTGGTCGACCAGTTCCAGAACCGCGGCTGCGAGGTCCGCCATCACGAACGGGTCATGGCATGCTCCCTGGGTGCTGCCGTGCCCTGGCAAGTCCCAAGAGACCACCCGGACATGGGCGGAAAGGTGTTGCGCGGCAGCATTCCACAGCGCCGCCGCGGAGGTGCCCAGCGACGGCCCGACCACCAGGAGCGGACAATCCGGAGCGCCCGGCGGCTCTGCAAGGTGAAGACCGCCGAGCACGGGTCGGGTACTCACCGCGCCGGGCTCTTGATGTCGGAGGGGTGGGTCGCCAATGGCGTGACGCGGATGGTCATGTATGCGAACAACGGCAGGTTGGAGAGTATGTGGTGGAGTTCGTCGTTGGACTCGACATCGAAGATCGAGAAGTTGGAGTACTCACCGGCGATGCGCCAGATGTGCGGCCATTGTCCGCTGCGCTGTAGGTCCTGGGAGTAGGCCTTCTCGCGGGCCACGAGGTCGGCCCAGGCCGCTGGGTCGAGGTCGGTGGGTGGGTGGACATCCATCCGGACGTGGAAGATCACGGCGGTCAGCTCTGCGGGTCTAGGGCGAAGTCGTAGGTGACGGAGATGCCGTTCGGCCCGGCGACCGGTTCGAGCATCAGTTCGGGTTTGACGGCGGTGGCGACGTCGTCGTTGTTGTGCGGATCGCCCGGGAAGTAGAGCTGTGCGGTGAGGGTCTGATATCCCGGCGCGGACACCTTGACGTGCAGGTGAGCTGGGCGCCAGGCGTGCCAGCCCGCTGCGGAGATGAGCCGTCCGCAGGAGCCGTCTGTGGGTATCTGGTAGGGCGCCGGCCGGATCGTGGTGATGCTGAAGGTGCCGTCACGGTCGGAGGGGATGGTGGCGCGCAGGTTCCACGGCGGGATGGCGGGCGCGAACTGGGAGTAGTAACCGTCGGCGTCGGCCTGCCAGAGTTCGATCTTGCCTGGCAGCGGGGCGCCGTCAGGAGTGGTGATCTTGCCGGTCCACACCAGTGGTGTGCCCTGTTCGCCGTCGCGCATGGGAAGCGTTGCGGGAGAGTCGATTTCGGGGGCGTCGGGCACGTAGTAAGGGCCTTCGATGGTGCCCTTGCTGCCGCGTCGATGTGCGGTGTTGACCTCCTCGACGACATGCTCGACGAAGACGTCGAGGAACAGGGGCCACTCGCCATCCTCGCCGACGCCAATGAGCCATGCCTTGAGGGCGTTGTACTCGTCGTAGCTGACGGCGTGCCGCCGGATCGTCTCGTGGATGCCGGCGAGGACCTCGCGCGCAAGCATGTCGACCCGTTCAGTTGGGGTGTCCGTGACTGCCTCGTACGGCGTCTTGTCGGTGTGAAAACGCTCAGTGGCAGCGGCGCCGGACGCCGCGGCGGTGGCGCTTGTCGCAGAAGTTGTCATTTCTATCTCCTTCAAATCTGGGGGCCTGGGAATGGAGGGGCCTGTTGCTACCGCGGGATGTCAACGGTCGGTGCGGTAGTGGGCGAGCTTGTCCTCATCGACGTCAATGCCCAGCCCGGGGCCGGGTAGGCACTGAAGTGCTCCGTCACGGATGCTCAACGGCTCCGCGAGCAGGTCGTCACTCATGTCCAGATAGTTCGACAGCTCAGCGGCATGTTGTGACGTGTTCTGGTGGGCGGCGCCGAAGGCGAGTGAGCAGGCGGTGCCGATCTGACCGTCGATCTGGTTGCCGATGACGACTTCGAGCCCGAGACCCTCGGCCAGGTGGTGCACGCGTCGCGATTGGGTGAATCCGGTTCTGGCGGTCTTGATGCTGATGGCCGTCGCCGCCCCGGCCAGGACTTCGCGAGTGACGTCAGCCGCCGTGGGCACAGATTCGTCTGCGATAAAAGGGATGTCGAGGTGCTCGACGAGCCATCGGCGGCCCAGCACGTCATCGGCTGGGCAGAGTTCCTCGGCGAAGAGCAGGCCCAGGTCGCTCATCTCCTTCATGGCGCGCAGTGATTCCGATGCGCTCCAGCCGCGATTGCCGTCGACGTAGAGTTCGACGTCGTCGCCGAAGTGGTTCCGCAGTGCGCGGACGACGGCGGTATCCAACGTGACCGGATGGCGCCCGACCTTGATCTTGAAGGTGCGGATGCCATACACCTCATGCATCTTCTGTGCCTCGGCCACCATCGCCGCAGGGTCGTCGAAGCCCAACATGTGGCTCACCCGCAGTCGGTCGGTGAACCCGCCGAGCATGTCACCGACCGAGATGCCGACGGTTCTCCCGAGCGCATCCCACAGGGCCATGTCTATCGCGGCTTTGGCGGCCGGGTTACCCACCGTGCGAGCAAGTTTCGCGTTCACGACCTCGCGTTGCAGCAGGGACAGCCCGATGATCTGCGGGCCGAAGATTTGGTCGATTACGGCGATGATGCCCGTCTGGGTTTCGCCATAGGTGAAGGGCCGCGGCGGGGCTTCGGCCGTGCCGACCACCCCGTCGTCGGTATGCACCCGGACCAAGACGTGTTCTGCGACGTGCACCTCACCGGACGCGAACTTCAGCGCCTTCGTGTATGGGATGGCGAACGGAATCGCCTCGACCCGGGTGATCTTCACCGTTCATCTCCGGATGGGCTCAGGTTCAGGCTTCCACCGGCGCAGTTTGATCGCGCCGGTGGAAGCGAACGTAGCGGCATGAACTCGTAGCGAAGGACGTGTGGGCTCAGCGGTTACCGAAGTAGGACACGTCGTCGTTGCCGATGAGGTCTGGCACCGTCCAGCCGTCCAGGTCGTACTCGGAAAGGCACTGCTCGGCAAGGCCTTTCATCGCAGTGGCGTCGCCGCGTCCTTGGGCGGCGAACAGCAGCTCGGCTTTCACGTTCTCGTGGTTGCCGGAGTAGTTGCGCTCGTACAACTCGTGGCGGCCGCCGAACTCGGTACCGACCGAATCCCATAGCGCCTTCATGATTTTCACGCGCTCGACCGCGGGCATGCCGTCGGATCCGCGGACGTACTTGTCGAGGTACGGGCGCACGTTCGGCGAGAGGAAATCCGCTGAGCTGGAAGGCAGGTAGATAAGGCCCGACGCGACGTCCTGCTCGATGATCTCCTTGACGCGCGGGTATCCCTGGATCATGAACATCCGGTAGGTGAGGCCGTATTCGAGTTTGGGAATGACTGTGTCGCCGACCCACGGCTCGGGGTCGCGTGCCATTGATTCACTCAATGACCAGAACAGGTTTCGCCAGCCGATCACTTCGCCGACCCGGGTCTGCACGCCGCGGAATCCGCCGGCGCCGGTTGCCTCGAGCGCCTTCATCAAGAGCCCCGCGATGAAGTCGAGTTTCACGGCGAGTCGTGTACAGCCCTGGAAGGTGAAGCGGGGCAGGAAGCCGGATTGCGGGAAGAAGGCGTTGATCTTGTCGACGTCGCCGTACATGAACACGTTTTCCCACGGCACCAGGACCTTGTCGAAGATGAAGATGGTGTCGTTCTCATCCATGCGGCTCGACAGGGGATAGTCGAACGGGGTGCCCATGACCGCGGCCTGCTGGGTGAACGAGGACCGGCAGATCAGCTTCACCCCTGGCGCGTTCATCGGCACCGTGCAGATGAGCGCGAACTGCTTCTTCTTGATGGGCAGGCCGTAATGGGCGATGAAGTTGTAGTTGGTGATCGCCGAACCGGTGGCGACGACCTTCGCGCCCGAGACGATGAGGCCGGCGTCGGTCTCCTTCTCGACCTTCATGTACACGTCACCGACCTCGTCAGGCGGCAGCTGCCGGTCCACCGGAGGGTTGATGATGGCGTGATTCCAGTACAGGACCTTTTCCTGCGACTCCCGGTACCAGCGTTCGGCGTTGTCCTGGAACGGCGAGTACAACTCCTTGTTGGCGTGCAGGGTGCCGAGGAAAGACGCCTTGTAATCGGGGCTGCGGCCCATCCATCCGTAGGTCATGCGCGCCCAGCGGGCGATCGCGTCGCGCTCTTTGAGCAAGTCGTCGGCGCAATGGGGAGCCTTGAAGAACGGCATTGTGACGCCGCCATTGCCGGTGTCGGTCGGGCTGGTCACCTCGTCGACGTGCTCGCCGCCGTGTAGCGAGTCGTAGAGCCGTGCTGTCATGCGAATGGGGTTGCGGAAGGCCGGATGGGTGGTGACGTCGGCGACGCGTTCACCGTGCAGGTAGATCTCGCGGTCATCGCGCAGCGATTCGATGTACTCGTCGCCGGTCATGGGGCGGGTGGCGTAGTTGACGGCGCTGCTTTCGGTGGGTGTGGTGTCGCTGCTCGGAGTGGTGGTGGTCATGGTCGGGTGTTCCTTCGCGTTAGACGGTGTGAGGGAGGTGCAGGGGAGTGAAGGACGTCGCAGCGTCGAACCAACCGATTTCGGGGTCATCGGCGCTGCCTGCCCATGTCGCGTGCGCCGATGGCACACCGAGGCTGTGAAAGGTGCTGCGGTAGAAGATGAGTGGCGGTTTGTTGTGGGCAACGGCATCGACTATTTCGCCGATGAAGATGACATGGTCGCCGCCGTCATACTCGGCCCACGGGCGGCACGACAGGGTGGCCGACGTGCCCGTCAAGATCGGACCGGTCGGGCCTTCGGCCCATGCGGGGTCACGCACGCAGGGCCGGCCGGCGAAATGCATCGCTGTGTCGATTTGATCGCTGGCCAGGACGTTGACCGCGAAGGGCGCTCCGCTGAGGTACGCGCAGGCCTTGGATCGTCTGGTCATCGTCACCTGGCACAGGCGCGGTTCCAATGACACCGCGGTAAATGCGTTGACTGTGGCGCCGTGTGGTGCGCCGTCGCCGTTACGGCACGTGATGACGGTGACGCCCGTGGCGAATTGGCCAAAGACGCTTCTCAAGTCATGCTGCTCGCCCATGAGACTCCTCGTTGAGATCGTTGTGGGACAAACTATTTGGGTCCGTCAGCGGCGTCGATCCGCAAAGCGCGGACACGATCCGTAATGCGCGGTGAGTTGCGATCCGGGTCACGCCGGTGGCCGGCGGAATTCTGGACAGCACCCGATGGCCATGTCTGTCAGGCGTGCAGGGTCTGCGACGGCGGCTCGCCGTACTTGCGGCGGTACGCGGCGGCGAAACGGCCGGTGTGGGTGAAGCCCCACCGCATGGCAACCCCTGTGACAGTGGCATTCTCGGTTCCGTGCAGCAGCTCCTCGCGCACCCGGGCGAGGCGGATGTCGGCCAACAGCTCGCGAGGCGTGACGCCGAGATAGGCGCGAAACCCTTCCTGCAGGCGGCGGACACTGACGCCGGCGACCTGAGCCATGTCGCCGGCTGTCCAGGCGCGCGCGGGGTCCTCGCGCAGCTGGTCCACAACGCGTTTCACGATTCGCGGCCGCAGCGCCGATGCCTGTGCGCCGCTCTCGGGCATCGCGGCAAGCACGAATGCGGTTGTGATCGCAGCGCACAGCTGTTCATGGACGAGGGGATGTTGTTTTGATGCCATGTCGCCCGTCAAGCACTGCACCAGTCGTACCCAGGCCGCGCCGGCGCCGCCGGTGAGGTCGAGGTGATCGGGCGGCCAGTCGACGGGCTCGGCGAGCACGCGGTGAATTTCCCGATGCAGATAGTCGCGATCGAAGCGGACGCCGATGATGCCGCATGATTCGCTCCACCGCCGAATGCGCGCGGGGGTATCAGGAGGGAAGATCGTTGCGCGCTCGGGCGTAGCAATGAACTCGTCCTGACCGATGACCGACTCCAGTTGGCCGGACACCGGGATGTTGACGGCGTACGCGCCGGGATGGGTGGTGACGACTGAAACGGCTGCGCCCCAGCTGATATGGGCGATCCTGATCGGCCCTAAATCGACCCCGTCGGCGCGTGCCTTTCCTGCTCTCGCGTGGCCGAGGGGTTGCAAGTCGTGCGGAAAATACGCGTTTGCCACGGCATATGAGACCTCATCCCAGTCCGTGCTCCCCAGGGTGACAGGAGCAACCATGACGGCTCCTTCCAGCGAATCGTCCTCAGCGCCTGGTGAGATCGACCGGAGTCAACTGCCCTTGCCGATGCCACTTCATGGGTTGATTGCACCCACTGAAGCCGAGGCTGTCGAGTCTGCGTGCCGTGCTACGGAACGGTGGTGTCCAGATAGGCCGACGCAACCTACGATCTCGGTATGAGCTCAGCGCGGAGCCAGCGACGAGGCGGCGAGCGGGTAGGTGCGCCGTTGAATCGACTTGTGGCTCGCCGCCATGATCTGGAAGCAGCCCAACGGATGCTGACACAGTCGCGGTTGATCACCTTCACCGGACCGGGCGGTGTCGGCAAGACCCGGCTTGCTCTGGAAGTAGCGCATCGTGTGCAGGGGAAGTTCCCCGACGGCGCCTGGCTGGTCCGGCTGACCGATCTGAGCGTCGGAGCCGGCGCCAACGACGTCGAGGCCGCGATCGTCAGCGCCCTGGGGATCAGCGATCAGTCAGCGACGTCGCCGCGCGACAAGCTGCTGTCGGTTCTCCCCGAACGCCGACTGATGTTGGTCCTCGACAACTGTGAGCACGTCATCGATGCGGTGCGCGTCACCGTGCCCGTGCTCCTGCGGGCAGCGCCGAACCTGCGCGTCGTCACCACCAGCCGGGAACACCTGGGCGTGGTGGGTGAGGTGCTGCGTCCGGTCCTCCCGTTGAGTGTGCCCGAGCTTGGAACGCCGGCCGAGCAGCTGGCCGCCGACGGATCCGTGAGCTTGCTCGTCGAACGCGCCGTCGCCGTGGACCCGGACTTCGACGTGACTACGGTCAACGCCGACGCCGTTATCGAGCTATGCCGGTTGCTAGAGGGATCGCCGCTGGCCATCGAATTGGCGGCAGCGAAACTGAGGTCCCTCACGGTCGAGCAGGTTGTCGAGCGGTTCCGCAAACGGTTGACCTCCCTCACTGCTTCCGATGTCAACTCGATGTCACGCCACCGATCGCTGCGGGCGATGGTGGAGTGGAGCTACGACCTGTGTCACGGCAACGCGCAAGTGCTGTGGCGTCGCCTGGCGGTGTTTCCAGCGACCTTCGACCTCGAACTCACCGAACAGGTATGTGCTTTTGGCGAGCTGCGTGCCGATGACGTGTTCGACTCGATCGACCGGCTCGTCGCCCAGTCGATCGTGCTCACCGACCGCGGTACGGGAACCATGCGTTACCACCTGCCGGCCGCCGTGCGAGAGGTCGCTGCCGAGTTGGCGGACCAGGCCGGCGAGACGGAGCAGTTGCACCGCCGCCACCGCGACGTGATGCTACGTCGCGCCGCCGGAATGTTGACGCAGTGGTGGGGACCCGACCAGGACAGCTTGATTCGACAGATGAGCCTCGATCACCCCAGCTACGTGGCCGCTGTGCATTGGAGCGCGACAACTCCATCAGAAGGGCAGATCGCGCTCGAACTGCTGGGCCGACTGCGTTATCAGTGGTTGTTGAACGGACGCCTCGCAGAAGGCAGGATGCGCATCGAGTCCATGCTCGCGGCCGAAACGTCACCATCGGCCGCGCGGGCGCACTGTCTGTGGGTCGTCACCTGGATCGCCCTGCTGCAGGGCGACCACGAATCGCCCGTCAGCTGGTTGAAGGAGCTCCAGTCGTACGCCGTGGAGTCCGACGACGAAGTGTTCGCCGCGCACGCGCGCCACTGGACGGCGCTGCGGGATTTGTTCACCGGCGACACGGCCGCTGCCGTAGGTGGATTCAGCAGAGCGGTGGAGGATCACGCTGCCCGCGGCGATCGCGAAATGGAAATGACGGCCCGATACATGCTTTCGAGCGCTTTGGCCACGGACGGCGCGGCCGACCGAGCCCTCGCCGAAGCTCGTGAGGCCGCGACGCTCTGCGAGCAGCACGGAGAACGCTCGGCCCGCGGATATGCCGAATGGGCAGCGGCACTGGCACATTGGTTGCTGGGCCATTATGACGAGGCGGAGCGCACCGCGCGCCGAGCTTTGGCACTACGACGTGGTTTCGGCGACGGCATCGCGGTCGCGCTGACTACCGATCTGCTCGGGTGGATCGCCGGTGACCGCCGTCAATTCGGCCGTGCGCGGGTGCTCTCCCGTACGGCGATGGGGCTGTGGCAGGCAATCGGAACCTCCATCGGTGCGTTCGGACCCCGGTTGTCCGGTTTCGCTGTCGCCCACACCCCCGAGCCTGCGCCGGCGGACACGTCACCTTCCGTCAGGCCGATGGACGTCGATGAGGCGATCGACTTCGTGCTCGGCGTCCTCGATGGTGCACACAGATCGGCGCGCCTGCCCAGCGAACCGCTGACGAAACGGGAATTCGAAGTCGCAGCGTTGGTCGAGGTGGGCCTGTCCAACCGCGAGATCGCCGAGCGCCTCGTCATCTCCAAGCGCACAGCAGACGGCCACGTTGAGCGCATTCTTTCCAAGCTGGGCTTCGCGTCCCGCGCTCAAGTGGCTGCCTGGATGGCCCGGCACCCGTCGCCGCGCTAGACGCGCCGCAGGTTCATGCCTCCGTCGACCACGATGGCCGTGCCATTGACGAAGGATGCGGCGTCGGAGGCCAGATAGGTCGCCAGGCCCGCGATGTCGGCCGGTGCGGCCATTTCGCCCTGACCCTGGGTCACCACCTCCGCGAACGACGCGCCGGTGATGTCGGCGAAGACGTCACTGGTGCGGGCCACCATCTCGGTGTTGACGAAGCCCGGACAGATGGCGGTGGCACGCACCCCATGGTCACGCAGCTCGAGCGTCATAGCTTCGGTGAGCCTGATCAACGCCGCCTTGGTCGCCGAGTAGACACCGAGGAGGGGGAAGGCCGCCACGCCGCTGACCGAGGCGATGTTCACGATGGCACCGCCGCCATCGATGAGCGCCGGCACGGCATGCTTGTACACAAGCCAAGGTCCGCGCACGTTGATCGCCATCAACCGGTCGAAGTCCGCCTCGCTGGTCTCGTGCAGCGGGCCGATCGCTTCCACACCGGCGTTATTGACCAGCACATCGATCCCGCCGAGGGACGCGGTCGTCGTCTGCACTGCCGCGGCCACGCTGTCGGCTGAACTCACGTCGCATGTGACACCGATTGCGCCGCGGCCGATCTCTTTCGCTGCGACGTCGGCGCCCTCGATGTCAGCGATCGCGACGACTGCACCGGCTTCGGTAAAGGCTTCGGCGATCGCGCGACCGATCCCGCGGTGGCCGCCGGTTATCAGCGCTCGCTTGCCGTGGAGAGATCCGCTCATCTCAGTGCGTCTTCTTTCTGTTCGTGTCAAGTGTGGACAGGGTGAATCAGGTTGTAATGGTGGGTATTTCGTCGGTGGTGGCCGGTCACTGCAGGCCCCGGCCACCACCGACGCCTCAGCCGACGACGCTGGCCACGGCTTGC
The DNA here is from genome assembly GCF_039668335.1 of Mycobacterium sp. SM3041. Classification (NCBI taxonomy): domain Bacteria; kingdom Bacillati; phylum Actinomycetota; class Actinomycetes; order Mycobacteriales; family Mycobacteriaceae; genus Mycobacterium; species Mycobacterium sp. SM3041. The sequence continues at coordinate 61,537 of NZ_JAYXBQ010000074.1, forward strand.
CTGACCAGCAGCGGGCCAAGGAATTCCGCCATCGCGTCGTGGATCTCCGCGGTGCGCGGGACCGCCCCCGACACTGACAACGTGGTGTGCATCAGGCGTGGGAGGCGTCGGCATTGCGTCGGCACCCCGGCGGCTTGCAACGCAGCCGCGTAGTCCTCGGCTTCGTCCCGAGTCGGGTCGATCTCCATGGTGACGATCAGTGTCGGCGGCAATCCCGACAGGTCGTCGGCCCGGATCGGTGCCGCCCACGGCGACGTGGCGTTCGCGGGGTCACCCAGGTACATGGCCCACATCCGTCCCCCGATCTCGGCCGAGATGATCGGTCCGTTCGCGAACTGCTTGCGAGAGCCGTTGTCGGCCAATGGGTCTACGGGTGGCGTCACCAGAATCTGGGCCCGCAGCGTGGGGCCGCCCTCGTCTCTGGCGCGTAGTGCGGTCACCGCCGCAAGGTTCGCTCCGGCGCTTTCGCCGCCGATCGCAATACGGTCGGGGTCTCCGCCGAACTCGCTTGCATGCTCACCCGCCCACCGCAGCGCGGCGAGGACGTCATCGGGGCCTGCGGGGAAGGGATGTTCGGGTGCCAGCCGATAGTCCGGTGACACCACGACCGCGCCGACTCGTTGAGCCAGGACCGCGCACGGCTCGTCGAATGCGTCGAGGCTTCCGCCGATCCAGCCACCACCGTGAACGAACACGATGACGGGTAGCGGAGCGGTGCTGCCTTCGGGGCGATACAGCCGCACCGGGCGCTGTCCCTGCTCCGTTGGATAGGAGACTTCGGTAACGGAGACCCCGGTCGGCAGCGGAAGCTGCAAGGCCGTGAAGGCTTCCAGGCTGAAGCGAACTTCCTCCAGCGAACACTGCTCGAGGGGTTTCATGCCCATGTTCATCATGCCTCCGAGCAGGAAGACTTCGCTCCCGTCAAGACTGACCAGTGGCGAAACCGGCCTTTCGTGACCGTCGAAGGCAAATCCGCTGAAGTCGTGCGCCGCCACCTCGGCGACGATCGCGCGAAACATCGGGGCGCCGGTGAAAAGCGAGATCGGGGTCCGCGCCTTGCCCTTGATGTTGTCGCCCATATACCACGTGGTCGCGGTGGGAAACAGTGTCACGTCGGCGACTTCACAGACCAGCTCGTTGTAGCGGGTCTCGGCCTCATCGGTCACTTCCGCTGTTCGGTACCCGCGCTCGTCCATCGTCGTGATCAGGTCTGCGATGAAGTCGACGCTGTCTTCGATGGCAGTGGGATTGTTGAACAACGCAGCGGGACCTTGCGGGCCGTTGATGTGGAAGAGGTTCGGAAACCCGTGGGTGGCCGCGCCCAGATAGCACCGTTGGCCGTGCGCCCAGTGATCGGTCAGTTGCTTGCCTTCACGGCCGATGACGCCCATCCGCATCAGGGCTCCCGCGCCCACATCGAATCCGGTGGCCAAGATGATGACGTCGAATTCGTATTCCTGCTCAGTGGTGGCGATACCTTTTTCTGTGATGCGCGCGATCGGTGTCGTGCGCGCATCGACGAGGCGTACGTGGGGCTCGTTGAATGTGTCGAAGTAGTTGGTTTCGAACGTCGCCCGCTTGACCCCGTACGGGTAGTCGGTCGGGCACAACAGTTCGGCGACCTCGGGGTCGGTGACACGCTCGCGGATGCGGCTTCGGATGTAGTCGGCCACCGTCCGGTTCGCTTCGGGATTGGTGATCAGGTCGTAGTAGGTGGAGGCAAGCATGCGGAAACCGCCGCCGTTGTAGAACTCGTCGTAGACGGCGCGTTGTTGCTCTGGGGTGTGGGCCGCTGCGGGAAGTACCGCGCGGGGATACGCCGCGCCCGCGATGCTGTTGCGTGCCTCCTCACGAATCTTCGGGTAATCGGCCACCGTGGCGTTGAATTCGTCGTCGGACAACGGCCTGTTGCCCAGGGGGCAAGCGAAGTTCGGGGTCCGCTGGAAGACCGTCAATTGGTCGACCTCACTGGCGATGGTCTGGATGACCTGGATGCCCGTGGACCCCGTGCCGATCACGGCGACGCGTTTGCCGGCCAAGTCGATGCCGTCTTGCGGCCAGCTGCTGGTGTGCACCACCGTGCCGCCGAAGTCGTCCTGTCCGGGGAAGTCATTGGGCTTCGTCACCCCGAATCCACCCGCCGCGTTGAGGAAGAACCGTGCGGTCGTGATGGCCCCGTCGTCAGTACCGACGCGCCACCGCGCGGTGTCCTCGTCCCACACCACCGAGGTAACCCGGGTGTTGAAGCGGTAACTGCGTCGGAGGTCGAACCGGTCAGCGACGTGTTCGAGGTATCGCTTGATCTCGGGCTGCGCGGCGAAACGCTCCGTCCAGCGCCACTCGCGCTGCAGGTCCTCGTCGAACGAGTACGAGTAGAAGATGCTCTCGAAATCGCAGCGCGCACCGGGGTAGGTGTTCCAGTGCCACACTCCGCCGGCGCCGGGCGCGGCTTCAAAAGCTTGCACAGAGAGCTTCAACCCGTTACGGAGTTTGTGGGTCGCATAAAGACCCGAGAATCCTGCTCCAACGATTACGGCGTCAACGTCATTGGTGTCCATGTGTTCATCGTGAAGAAAAGTGATCCGTCACACATCCGGCGTACTACCCGTACCCATACCTGTGTCCATACCTGATCCTTCTGCCGCACGTGCCAGATCAAGGTGCAAGTGCGCAGCCGGTTGTGCCGATCTTGAGCTGCGCCGATCCTCGAAAAGATGGCATTCGGGTCAGTAGGAGCCACGGCGAGCCGATTGGTTGCCGGCGGATTCGCTTGGCAGGGTTGATATTCGGTGGAACCATCGGCGCCGGCGCCGCGTCCGGGGCTCGTTTGTTTGATTTTCGGTCTGGCGCCGTATGGTGAGTGAGGGATGTTTTGCGAGCGTTTCGGTGCAGCCTTGCCGGCGTTCTAACGGGTGTCGGGGGAGCGCGACGATGACGGCACTTCTGCTGACGTTGACGGGTTTGGCATTTCTCGACTCCCTCAACGTCCTGAACATCGGTGTCGTGTCGGCGGTGATCTACGGCAGTCGGTTGAATCGCCAATCTGCGCTACCGGGCGGGATGAGCTTCATCGCCGGAGTGCTCGCGGTAACAACCACTTTCGGTCTGTGTGCCGTACTCGGCCTGGGATTGCTGAGCAATCTGACCAACTTCCACCTGACACCGTCGGTGAGGTACTGGGGTGAAATCGCGCTGGGACTGGTGCTGATCGTGCTGGCATTCTTTCCGCTGGTCGCCCAAAGCACCGCTCCAGGCTGGGCCCTGGCTGCGATGCGCCAGCGCCCCTGGCTGCTTGGATTCCTCGGCGCCGCAATCGGTCTCGGCCAGGCTCCTACCGCTGTTCCGTTCTTGGCAGGCCTGGCAATGATCGCGGCGCTGCATCCTCGGCCACCCACCTGGCCAGTGATGGTGATCGTGTACTCGGCGTTGACCATGTTGCCGTGCATGGTGCTTCTAGGCCTGTCCACCAGTCGAAGTAAACAGGCCGACCAGGCGCAGCGCTGGCTGGTGCGAATCCTCACTCGATACGGGCCGATTGGGGTGCGTCTCTTATTTCTGGTCGCTGGGGTGGCGCTGTTCGCGGACGCGGTTGTTCACCACAATCGATGGTGGTGACACCAGACTCGCATCTGATGGGGGTATCCAAAAGGTACAGCCGGGTTCGGTATGTCAACCCGCAGAGGCGAACTCGGCGTCGCGTCGCGCGGTGTGGTTTGGACCCGTTAGGAGGCGGTGGCGGCGGCCGGCTGTCCGGCGAGGTCCAACGCGATGTCGACGATCATGTCCTCCTGACCACCGACGAGGCCGCGCCGGCCGACTTCGAGCAGCAGAGCACGGGCGTCGACGCCGTAGCTGCGCGAGGCGTTCTCGGCGTGGCGCAGAAAGGACGAGTAGACCCCGGCGTACCCGAGGGTGAGAGTTTCGCGATCGACTTGGACCGGCCGGTCCCGTAGCGGGCGGACGAGATCGTCCGCGGCGTCCTCGAGCGCCATCAGATCGCAGCCGTGCGTCCACTGCAGGAGATCGGCGACCGCGATGAACGCTTCGATCGGGGTGTTTCCCGCTCCAGCTCCCTGGCCGGCCAGCGATGCGTCGACGCGGGTGACGCCTTCTTCGACCGCGGTGACGCTGTTGGCCACCGACAGTGAGAGGTTCTCGTGGGCGTGTACACCGATTTGGGTGCCGGGGTCGAGGATGCCGCGGTAAGCGCGGATCCGCTCGCGAACGCCGTTCATCGTCAACCGTCCTCCGGAGTCGGTGACGTAAACACAATGCGCGCCATAGCTTTCCATGAGCTTTGCTTGAGTGGCAAGCTGCGCGGGGTCGGTCATGTGGCTCATCATCAAGAAGCCCGAGACGTCCATGCCGAGCTCGCGCGCCGTCTGGATGTGTTGGGCGGAGATGTCGGCCTCGGTGCAATGGGTGGCGATCCGCACCGAGCGGACTCCCAGGGCGTAGGCGTGTCGCAATTCGGCGATGGTGCCGATGCCGGGTAACAGTAGGGTGGTCAACACCGCAGTGCTGATGCTGTCGGCGGCGGCTTCGATCCACTCCCAGTCGGTGTGGCTGCCAGGGCCGTAGTTGAGCGATCCGCCGGCGAGCCCGTCGCCGTGGGCGACTTCGATGGCGTCGACACCGGCGGCGTCCAGCGCGCCGGCGATCCGGGCCACGTCGCGCGTGCTGATGCGATGGCGGATGGCGTGCATGCCGTCACGCAGCGTGACGTCCTGGATGTATAGCGTGGGGGTCATGGGCGTGCCTCCGACAGCAGGGCGTTGGTACTGGTGCGGCGGGCGATGGCCTCTGCGACCTGGATGGCGGCCGAGGTCATGATGTCCAGGTTGCCTGCGTAGGCGGGCAGATAGTGGGCGGCTCCTTCGACCTCGAGGAACACCGACACCCGGGTGCGCACCGGCGCGGAGCCGGGGCGCAGCAGGGTCTGCACGGGTTCGTCGGGTTCGATGGGGGTGAATTGGACGTCCTGCTTGAGTCGGTACCCCGGCACGTAGTGGGCGACCCGTTCGGCCATCTCGTGGATCGAGTCGCGGATCGCGGCGTGGTCCGCGTCCCCGATCAGGCAGAACACGGTGTCACGCATCATCAGCGGCGGTTCGGCGGGGTTGAGGACGATGATGGCCTTCCCCTTGGCGGCCCCACCGACCGATTCGATTGCGTGCGAGGTGGTTTCGGTGAACTCGTCGATGTTGGCGCGGGTCCCGGGTCCGGCTGACTTCGATGCGATGGAGGCCACGATTTCGGCATAGGGCACCGGCGTGACCGCCGACACCGCGGCGACGATCGGCACGGTGGCCTGGCCGCCGCAGGTGACCATGTTGACGTTGCGCGCGCCCTCGTCGAGGCATTTGTCCATGTTGACCGTTGGGACCACGTAGGGGCCGAGGGCTGCCGGTGTCAGGTCGATGAGCGTCTTACCATGTGGCGCAAGGGCGGCGGCGTTCGCGATGTGTGCGCGGGCAGACGTGGCGTCCAGGACGATGTCGATCTCGCCGAAATGCGCCATCGACATCAACCCGTCGACGCCCTCGTGGGTGGCCGGGATGTTCAGGCGGCGGGCGCGCGCCAAACCGTCGGAGTCGGCGTCGATCCCGACCATCGCCGCCACTTCCAGGTGGTTGGAGGTGCGCAGGATCTTGAACATCAGGTCGGTGCCGATGTTGCCGGAACCGACGATGGCGACCTTGGTCTTGGTCATGGCGTGTCCTTGGGGGAGAAGGTTGTTGACACCTCGCCCAGCGAGGTGATTGCAGCGCGGATATGGGTTCCCGGTGGCGCCGGGGCCATCGGACCCAGTGCGCCGGAGAGAATGACCTGTCCGGCCCGCAACGGCTCCCCGTACTGTTCGGCGGTTCGGGCCAGCCAGGCCAGGGCGTTGAGAGGGTCGCCGAGGCAGGCGCTGCCGGTGCCCTCGGAAACCAGGTGATCGTCGGCGTACATCTGCATGGTGACCTCCCGCGGTTCGAAGTCGGACAGTCGGACCCGTTTGTCGCCGAGCACGAACAGTCCACTGGAAGCGTTGTCGGCCACTGTGTCGGCAATCGTCAAGTCCCAGTTCGCGATGCGACTGTCGACGATCTCGAGCGCGGCCACGGCGTAGTCGACCGCACTGCGGACACTGGTCGCGGTGAAGTCGCCGCCGATGAGGTCGTGGCCGAGGACGAAGGCGATCTCTGCCTCGACCTTGGGCTGTAGGAGCCGTGCCGAGGGCACCGCATCGACATCGGTGACGAACATGTCGGCGAACAGCACGCCGAAGTCGGGTTGGTCGACTCCGAGTTGCTGTTGCACCGCCGGGGAGGTCAATCCGATCTTGCGTCCCACCACCTCGCCGCCCGCGGCACGTCGTCGCCGCACGAGCTCCTGCTGGACGGCGTAGGCGAGGCCGATGTCGGCACTGCCGATGAGATGTCGCACGGGGGAGATGGGCCTGCCGGTGTCGGCTGCGTTGGTCAGGAGGTCGGCCGCCTCGGTGACGACGGCGGCATCGCTGTGCAGGCTCATCGAGAGCCCTCCGCCAGTCGCGCCGTCGCCACCGCGAATCCGGCGATCCAAGCCGGAATCGGCTCGTAGAAACGCATGTTCATCGTGTATCTGCCGACCGCGGCCAGCGATGCAAAGGCGGCGATCCAGGTGCGGACCTCGTGCGCGGAACCGCCGCCCTCGGCGCCCATCGCCTCGGTGGTCCAGGCGTCGAACTCGGCGAGGGGACCGTGCTCGAGCAGGTCCAGGAACCTGTTGTCCCAGCCGGGGTTGATAGGGATCATCGTCGTGCCGCCGGCCGCGTACTGCCGGCCGGCTTCGATCACTCGCCCCTCGCCGCGAGTGCGCTGCTCGGGTGTCGGTGGATGCCCTTCGATCAGGGCATCGGCGACCTTCGGCGGGGCGCCGTCGAGCACCGGGACCGGCGGATCGTGGGAAAGGCCTCCGGAGGCGAGGAAGAGCACGCGCCGGTCGAGGTGGGTGACGGCTTCACCAACTGCGTTGCCCAGGGCGCGAATTCGGGCGACGGGGCACAGTGGTGTGGCGACACCGTTGACGAAGATCGGCACCACCGGGATGCGGTCGATACCTCCGAAGAGCGTCTCGAGGGGTTGGGCGAAGCCATGATCGACGGTCATCCGCGCCGAGACGGTCAGATCGACGCCACGCTGGAGCACGCCCTCGGCGATACGGCGCGCGGCGTCGGTGTCGACGGACAACGGCCCGGCTGACGAACCGAAATCGCCCACCGCGTGGGCTTCGGTGCCCAGACAGAAGGGTGGCATCTCCTTGTAGAAGAAGCCGTTGTAGTGATCGGGTGCGTAGAGCACCACCAGATCGGGAGCGAAGTCGGCGATAAAGGCCCGCGCGGCGTCGACTGCAGCGGCGACCCGGCCGAGGGTCTCGGGGGCGGGATCGTTCTTACCGATGAGCGGCGAGTGTGACAGGCCAACGACGGCGGCGGTCATGTCGATACCTCAGTTGTCGGATGACGGATGGATGATGACCTTGCCCATGACGTCGCCGTCGAGCATCTGCTGAAAACCCTTGTGGATGTCGGCGAGTGGCAAGGTCCGGTCGATGACGGGCCGGGTTCCGGTGGCCTCGAGCAAACGCAGCAGCGCCTCGAATTCGGCACGCGTCGCTCCTGTGGACCCCAGGATTCGCAACTGCAGGTAGAAGATTCGTCCCAGGTCTGCCGGCGGATTCATCCCGGTGGTCGCGCCGGCGACCACGACTGTGCCGCCGGGGCGCACCGACTTCAGTGAGTGCGACCAGGTGGCGTCACCGACTGTCTCGATGACCACGTCGACCCGCTCGGGCAGTCGTTCCCCGGTGGGCACGGCTTCCCGCACGCCCCAACTCAGCGCCTGGGCGCGTTTCGCCGCGCTTCGACTGGTGGTGTAGACGACGGCGCCCGCGGCCACCGCGAGTCTGATGGCGGCGGAGGACACCCCGCCGCCGACCCCTTGCACCAGGACACGGTCGCCGGCCTTGATGTTGGCCTGGGTGAACAACATTCGGTAGGCAGTCGTCCACGCCACCGGCAGACACGCCGCCTCATCGAAGGTGAGCCAAGGGGGCATGGCGACGAGGTTTCGCCGCGGTACCGAGATGTACTCGGCGAATCCGCCGTTATGCCGTTCGCTCAGCAGCGCACGATTAGGGTCCAGTGTTTCGTCTCCGCCGCCGGCGTCCGGGTTGGCGATGACCGGATGAACGATGACCGGATTGCCGTCCTCGTCGTACCCCGACACATCACAGCCCAGCACCATCGGCAGGTGCTCTGCGGGGTGCCCGACACCGCGCAGGGTCCACAGGTCGTGCATGTTCAGCGCGGAGGCCGCTACCCGAACGACGGCCCACCCCGGGCGGGGTTCAGGTTTCGGCACATCGCGAAGTTCGAGCCCCTCGAGGGGGTCATTTGGATTCTGTGAAACAGCTACTGCGGCAAGCACATCGCCAACGTTGGCGGTGGTGATCGTCGATTCACAGCCGGTGTGCCGTTGTGCGAAACGCTCGCTGGAACTCGTTCGGCGACCGGGGTTGTGTGGTCCGCATGACTTCGACCATGCAGGCGGGCGACGAGTGTCAGGCACGCACGTCGCCGCCGAGCACCATGCTGCGACGTCCCGCTCAACTCGAGCGCACCGTCGACGTGTCGGGGCTCGTCGACAGCGATGGTGGGCTGCTGGACCGCGCGGTGTGGACCGATGAAGTGATCTACCGGCAGGAGCAGCGGCGGATCTTCGCCACCAACTGGCTGTTCCTCGCCCATAGCGATCAGTTCCACAAGCCCGGCGACTTCTTCACCACCTACATGGGTGAGGACCCGGTGATCGTCACGATGGACAAGAACCGCAGGGTCCGGGCGTTTCTGAACTCGTGCCGGCACCGGGGGGCGCGGGTGTGCCGTGCGGATTTCGGCGCGACCCGCAGCTTCACCTGCACCTATCACGGGTGGGCGTACGACCTCGAGGGCAAGTTGATCGGCATCCCGAACAAAGAGGGTTACCCGGACGGCTTTCAGTCCGGTCAGTGGGGTTTGGTCGAGGTGCCGAACGTGGATTCCTACCGGGGGTTGATCTTCGGGAACTGGGATCCCGATGCGATTACTCTGCGCGACGCACTGGGCGGCATGACCTGGTACATGGACGCGATGCTCGACCACGATCCAGAAGGCACCGTCGTCGTCGGCGGCGTGCACAAATGGGTGTTGGAGGGCAACTGGAAACTCGCCGCCGAGCAGTTCGCCAGTGACTGGTACCACGTGAACATGAGTCACGGCTCCGCTCTGACGGTGCTGTCGCCAAGCGGAAAGCCCAAAGACGAAGTGGTGCACCGCACCGGACGGCAGTACGTCGATCCGATGGGGCACGGGCACGGCTTCCCGGTGCATCCGCGCAATCGGTTCGACGCCCAGACCGTGCACGAGTGGATGGACTACGCCGCCCTGCGCCTGCGGTTGGGCGATTCACGCGTCGAGGGCCCCTTGACGACCGGGCATGCCAACGTGTTCCCGAACTTCTCCTACCTGCCGGTCAACGGATCGATTCGGGTGTGGCACCCGAAAGGCCCTGACCGGATGGAGGTTTGGGCGTGGACCATCGTGGATAAGTCGATGCCCGAGCATGTGCGCGAGGCTCAGCGCCTCTACAACCTGCGCACGTTCGGTCCCAGCGGAATCTTCGAACAGGACGACGGTGAGAATTGGAGTGAGGTGCAGGCCATCTCGCACGGATTCATCACCAACTCCGTCCCGCTGAACTATCAGATGGGCCTGGGTTCCGAACGCGAGGACGGGCGCCATCCGGGGATGACGAGTGAGTTGTACAGCGACGCCGCCGCGCGCTCGTTCTATGCGCGCTGGTGCGACGTGATGAACACCCCGGCGTGGCACGAGCGAAAGGCCGCCGATGAGTGAGGGCATCCGCGTCGCGGCCGTCGACGACATCCCCGAGGGCGAGGGCATCGTCATCGAACGGTCGATAACCGGTACCGACGACGACGTGGCTCTGCTGCGCGACGACGATGGCAGCGTGTGGGCACTGGACAACACCTGCACCCACGCCGACGCTTCGCTGGCCGAGGGTTGGGTCGAGGGCGGTCACGTGGAGTGCCCACTGCACTCGAGCAAGTTTTGTCTCAAGACCGGCGCCGTCGACGGCCTGCCGGCCACCAGGGACGCCCGCCCACATCGGGTAGAGGTGCGTGACGGTCAAGTGTTTCTCTATCCGGGAGAGCGGCCCTGATGACCAGGCGGGTCGCGGTGGTCGGCGGCGGTGTCGGCGGCGTGAGTGTCATCGCGGGCCTGCGGGCCGGCGGCTTCGACGGCGACGTCGTACTGATCGATGAAGGGGAGTTCCCCTATGACCGACCCCCGCTGTCGAAGGCCTACCTGGCCGGCGATGCCGACCTGAAAAGCATTGCCCTGCAGCCTCCGGAGTGGTTCGACGACCAGCGTGTGCGGTTGATGTCACACAGCTTGGTGGGGGCGTTGCGTCCCGGTCTGGGTGTGGTCGAGCTCTCCGACGGCAGCGCAATCCGGGCGGACAAGGTCGTCCTTGCAACCGGCGGTCACGCGATTCGGCCACCTATCCCGGGGGCTGACAGCACCCGCGTGCACACGCTGCGCAGCGCGCAGGACGCGGACCGATTGCGCGCCGCACTGGTGCCCGGTGGGCGCCTGCTGATCGTCGGTGCAGGCTTGATCGGCGCCGAAGTGGCGTCCACAGCAATGCATCTGGGCTGCCACGTCACAATCGTCGACCCGGTCGCGGCGCCGCTGGCCGCGATCGTCGGCGACGAGGTCGCTTCCTGGTTGCACGGCATGCACACCGCACACGGTGCCATGGTGCTGCGCGGTGTCGTCGAGTCGTTCCAGGATTCGCCAGACGGAATCACCGCTGTACTGGCCGGCTCCGAGCCGCGGGTGTTCGACGCAGTCGTACTGGCTGTCGGAATGGCCCCGGCTACTCCGCTGGCGCGCGATGCCGGTCTGACGGTAGACGGCGGCATCGTCGTCGACTCGATGCAGGTGACGTCGAATCCGGCGATCCTCGCGGTCGGCGACGTCGCACGCACCTGTGCCGGCGGTCTCCTGCTGCGCCGCAGCGAGCACTGGGAAGCGGCCCAGCACGACGCACAGCGCGCGGCCGCGACGATCCTCGGCGGGCCCCAACCTGCTGCCGGCGCGTCCTGGTTCTGGACCGACCGGTACGGGACACATGTCGAGGTCGTCGGAAACCTCACTGGCGCTGACGAGTTCGCGTCTCGAGGGTGTCCAGGTGAGCAGCCGTACGCGTGCTTCGGATTGCGTGACGGGCGGGTCACCGGAGCGGTGGCGGTCGGTGACTCCGCGTCTGTTCGGGCCGCGCGCCGGCTGATCGACCGCGGCATCACGGTGTCTGCTGCCGAACTGGGCGACCGATCTGTGGACCTACGCAGGCTGATCAGACGATGACGACGACACGAAAGAGCGCGTAATGAGCAGTGCGACAGAGATATTGGCCGGCATCGACGGTGCGCGGCGAGCCGATCACAATGTTCATTTCGAGGTCGAGCAGTTCTACTACACCGAGGCCGAGTTGCTCGACGAAGGGCGGTTCACCGACTGGCTCGATCTATTGGATGACGATCTCGACTACTGGATGCCCACCAGAACCAACCGACTGCGTCGCCAACAGGCGCTGTCGATCTCGGCGCGGGGCGAGGCGGCGTTCTACGACGAGACCAAAGAGAGTCTGGCCTGGCGGATCCGCCGCTTCGACTCCGGCATGGCCTGGGCCGAGGACCCGCCCTCGCGGACACGGCACTTGGTAACCAACGTCGTTGTGCACCATCTGGATTCGAGTGAAGGGACCGGCTCCGAGCTTGCCGCGCGCTCGGCGTTCCTGGTATATCGCAACCGCCTCGAACGCGAGGAGAACGTTTTCGCGGGGCGTCGCACCGACATCCTGCGTCGTAGCCCAGACGGCGGATTGAAGGTCGCTCGCAGAGTCATCCTGCTGGACCAGAGCGTGCTGCAGGCCAAGAACATCTCCACCTTCTTCTGAATCGACGCGGTTCTTCGACCCGACCGCATGAAAGGACGTGCCCGTGACCAGCACGGAATTGGACACCGAGATCGACGAGATGCCCACGGTGCACCGGCGGACGGTGACGACCTCCTACGGGGACATCGCCGTCGCGGAGACCGGAGAGGGCCCCGTGCTGGTCATGTTGCATGGCGGCGGGCCGGGGGCCTCCGGGCTGAGCAACTATCACCAGAACCTGCCCGCGCTGGCCAAGAGGTTCCGAGTGGTGCTGCCCGATCAGCCCGGTTTCGGCGGCAGTTACCGCCCCACCGAGGCAGACCTCGATGCGCAGTCGATCACCCAGATCTCGGTTGGCGCACTCTTCGAGGCGCTCGATGCCCTCGGTGTCGACCGGTTTCATTTGCTGGGCAACAGCCTTGGCGGCGCGGCGGCCATCGCAATGGCACAGGCGCAGCCGGACCGAATCACCGGACTGGTGCTGATGGCCCCCGGGGGTGGTTGGCTGCCGTTCGGTCCCACCCCAACCGAGGGACAAAAGGAGATGTTCCGGTACTACAACGGCGATGGACCCAGCGAGAAGAAGATGTCCAACTTCATCCGCGCAATGGTCTTCGACCACAAGCAGTTTGGCGCCGACGTCGTAAGGGCCCGGTACGAGGCATCGCTGGACCCCAGCCACATCGAGTTCTATCACCGGTACAACGCTGCCTTCGGCAAGCGACACGGGATGGATCCGCTGTGGCGGGATCTGCACAAGATCACCGCCCCGACCCTGCTGCTGTGGGGCCGTGATGACCGCACCATCACCCTCGACGGATCCCAGATCATGCTCAAGCAGATCCGTAACGTGCAGCTTCACGTGTTCGGCAACTGCGGCCACTGGGTGCAGTTGGAGCGTCAGCGCGATTTCGAACTGCTGGTGGCGCAGTTCCTGGCGGAGTTGCGGTGACCGGCTGGCTGCAGGGATACGTCGCGCTGATCACCGGCGGAAGTACCGGGATCGGGCGGGCCGTCGCCGAACGCTTCATCGCCGAGGGTGCGTCGGTCACCATCCTCGGTCGTGACACCGACGCGCTGAACGCCGCCCTTGAGGCCAGCGCCGACCCGGCCAGGCTGCACGCGATCAGCGCGGACGTGCGCGATTCGGAGGACCTGCATCGCGCGGTCGAAGAGACGGTTGACCGTTTCGGCAAGCTCGACACACTGGTGGCCAATGCCGGGATCTGGGACTACCACCGTCAACTGACACGGATGACCGGCGAACAGCTCAGTGAGACATTCGATGAGCTGTTCGCCATCAACGTCAAGGGTTATCTGCTGGCCGCCGAGGCGGCGTGGCGGGAGCTGGTCAAGACTCGTGGCAGCATCGTGATGACACTGTCCAACGCGTCCTTTTACGTCAATGGCGGCGGGCCGATCTACACGGCCAGCAAGCACGCGTGCCTCGGGCTGATGCGTGAGCTCGCCTACGAGTTGGCGCCGAAGGTCCGCGTCAACGGCGTGGCCTGCGGGGCGATGAACACGGCGTTGCGCGGGCCGGCGGCCCTGGACATGCAGGGCCGCACGCTTGCGGCGTCCTTTGCGAAGAAGAAGCCGGACGATCCGCCGCCACCGATCCCGCTGTACGACTCGAGCACCGATCCCAGAGATTTCACCGGGTCCTACGTTCTACTGGCCAGCCGCGAGCAGAGTGGACCCATTACCGGACAAGCGATTTCGGTCGATGGAGGTATCGGCGTGCGCGGGTTCGCGGCGGCCGCTGGAGGGGACCACCTGTGAAGCGGCTGTCGCTGGACCTGGGGTCGGGGTGGACGGTCACGCCGGGTGCGACCGACGCCCTCGACATCATGCGGCGTGACGAAGACGGCGAGCGCGTGGAGGCGGTGGCCCGGTATGCAACCGGAGGTCCGCTGCGCGACGCCTACCCGGTGGGTGCCCACGATGTCGAAATTCGCATCTCTCGCCGAGACCCTACTTCGTCGCGGCTGACAGGCTTTCTCGACGAACTCGGCGCGTCGATACTGGCAGCAGACCGCGGGTGCCGACGCGTTGTCGTAGCTGTTGCACCCGATGATCTGGCCGCGGTGACGGCGGCGGAGTCGGTGGGCTTTCGCCACGTCGTGGACGTCGACGTTCCCGGTGAGGAATTGAGTCTGCTTGTCCGAGAACCGGAGTGGGTAACTCAGGTAGACGCCGACCTCGATCGAGTGCCCGGCGCCTGATCACCCATTGCGGTGTGACTGACCCATTGTCCGGGAGGCCGAAGCGCAGACGCGCCGCAAGCTGTGCGTGAGCGGACGAAGATCGGCGGAGACGGGCACCGACACCGACATCGCGGCGATCGGTAATCCGTTGCGGCCGAACACCGGTGCGGCGACGCAGCCCAATCCAGGGCGGCTCTCCTCGCGCTCGATGGCGACGCCTTCACGCCGCACGCGATCGAGCGCACGCGCCAACTCGTTGCCATCTGTGATCGAGTGGGAGGTGAGTGCGGTGAGCCGGCCGCTGAGGATCTTGTCCTCCGCAGTCGCGTCATAGGCCAACAAAACCTTCCCGACGGCGGTGCAATGCGCGGGTAAGCGCCCGCCGACCCGTGACGGGGCGACCGCGTTGCGATGTCCATACAGTTTGGCCAGGTAGACGACGTCGGTACCGTGCAGCATCGCGAGATGCACGGTCTGGCGCGTCGCGTCGAACAGTTCGGTGAGGAAGGGCATCAGCTGGTCACGCACCCGCTCGTGGCTCGGCGCGTACACCGCCAGGCCCAGTTCGTGTAACCGGGAACCCAGCCGATAATCGGTGCCGATGCGTTCCACCATGGCATTGCGCTCCAGCATCCCCAACACGCGGTACGCGGTCGACTTGCTCAGGCTTGCGCGCCGCGCGAGTTCGCTGACACCGACACCGGTGCTGGCCTCGGCTCCGAATGCAACCAGCAGGCTGAACGCCTTGTCGACGGCGGCTCGGTCGTCGCGCACGGAGTCGAGTACGGCTGTCATGACTTCCTCCAGGGGGCGTGTGACGGGGTCTGTTTGATTTCACTGTTCGTCACTCTTAGTAACCATGATGCAAAACCGGCTGCTGTTCGTCAATAATGACGATATGACTATTAAAAGTGACAGTGCGTCGGAGGAGAACCAGCTCGTCGCCCGGAACGTGCGCCGGTTCCGCCGAGAGCGTGCCATGTCACTGGGGGAGTTGGCCCGCCGTTCCGGTCTCGCCAAGCAGACGTTGTCCAAGATCGAACAGGGCACCGGCAACCCGACGGTGGAAACGCTGGCGCTGCTCGGCGCTGCGCTGGACCTCCCTGCCCGGCGGCTACTGACCGAATGGGGCACCCCCGTGTATGTCCAACGTCGCGATGACGGGGTGTGGATCGACGGACCCGAGCGGGCGGAGCGCCTACTCGACGAAATCTACGGCTCGGGTTATGTACGCACGCTTCTGCTACGACTGGAGCGCGGAAGCGCTGAGCCTGCAGTGGTCGAGCCGCACCCACCCGGCACCCTTAATCACCTCTTCGTGATCACCGGGAGGCTGCGCACCGGTCCGCTCAGTGAACCGGTCGACCTGGCCGCGGGCGACTTCGTTCGATTCCCAGGCGACGTGGCACACCGCTATGTGTGTCTCAGCGATCGGGTGACTGCGCACATGGTGACCACGTTGCCTCAGATTCGCCAGATCGGCCCTGTCATACCGCCCAGCCACGGCGGCAGTGACGATTGATGACCTCGTACGTACCCATATCTCAGAACGGGCGGCGCGTAAGTGGAAGTGCCTCTGCCAGTGGACTTGTCGAAATGAACGATCGCGAGAACTGCCGCCGACCGCTACGGAAGGACGCTGAGCGAAATCGGCAGCGGGTGATCGAGGCGGCTCGCCATCTGTGCGCAACAAAAGGTCTGGACGCGACGCTCAACGACGTTGCCCACCATGCAGGCGTTGGCGTAGGCACCGTCTACCGGCGGTTCGCCACCAAGGAAGACTTGTTCAAGGCGATTTTCGAGGACCGGCTCAATCAGCTCGCAGATCTTGCCGAAACGGCATTGCGCGAACAGGATTCGTGGCAAGGGTTCGCGTCGTTCGTTCAGCAGGTGTGGGAGATCACCGTGACAGACCGAGGTATGGGCGAGATTGCGTTCAGCAAGATCCAAGTTGGTGAACGACTGGAGGCGGCGCGTCACCGGCTTCTGAGCCACCTGTCGAAGCTCGTTGAGCGCGCACAAAATGACGGCCACCTTCGCCCGGAGGTTTCCCCGACCGACATACCCATGATGGGGCTGATGTTAGTTGCGGTCAGTCAATTCGCTGGCGCCGTCGAGCCCCATCTATGGCGGCGCTACGTTGAGTTCTTCCTCGAAGGACTGCGCAATCGCAACCCTGCTATGCGCCTCGAGCTAAATGCACTCAGCGACGACCAGCTTGATACAGCAATACAAACCTGGCGCCCGGACGGGCTGGTCTGAGTGAGCCGAGTGCATCTGCGATTCACCAACATCGGACGAGATCGTCCCGAGGCCGACGTCGGTGTTGCCGCCACCAGTTCGAGAGGCACGTCGAGGTCAGGTCGGGATGGCGCGGCGCCGTGTCTCGATTTGCCGAACCAGGCTGTGGATGGTGTTGTCGCGGTTCAGGACGGCATCGGTGAGTGGGTTCAGGACGCCGCGCAAGGCCGAGTAAGCGGCCCATGGACGTGGGGCGAAGATGCGCGGTGAGCGTTTCCGCAGACCGGTGACGAGGCCGGCTGCGACGACTTCGGGTACCGAGAAGTGGCCGAGGGGTCCGCGGAAGGCGTGCCTGAACAGTTGGTCGACCAGCTCGTCGCTTTTCGTGGAATCGGTGATCGGGGTTTTGGTCCACGATGGGTAGAGCACGCTGGCGGACGCGCCGTAGGGGGCGAGTTCGGCGCGGAGGCTGCGAGCGAGCATCTCGACCCCGGCTTTGGAGGCGCCGTAGGCCGAGTTCAGGACCGCGTTGGTGAATGAATAGCCCGACCCCGTGACGACGACTTGGCCCTGGTTTTCGGTGATCTGCGGGAGTGCCGGCTTGATGGTGCGGATGACGCCGAGCAGATCCACCTCGATGACCTTCTCGTAGGTGGTCAGGTCGGCGGTGGCGAGCGTGACGGGGGGATTGTTCGCGATGCCGGCGTTGGCCCACACGACATCGAGATGGCCGAATTGTGCGACGGTTTTGTCGACGGCGGCGCTCATCTGGTCGACGGCGGTGACGTCGGCGGGGAGGGGCAGTGAACTTCCGGCGGGTAGCTGTGCGGCGAGTGCGGTGACGGCATCGTCGGACAGGTCGACCAGGACCACTTTGGCGCCCTGGGCTGTCAGTGCCCGTGCGCCCGCGGTACCGATGCCGCCGGTGGCGCCGGTGATGAGGATGACTTTGTCTTTGAGGTCGTAGGTGGACATCGAATTCCTTGATCAGTAACGGATTTGGCGAGTTAGTCGGCACATGGGAGGTCGGTGCCGGCGCTGACTGCAGAGATCGGAAGGGGCATTTGTCCCCAGAGCACTTCGAGCATTCAGTTCCGGTTTGGTTCCGGAATTGGCTGTCTTCCCGCGGAGCCGGTCAATGCCAAGGTGGGCTCGTGTCGGCTGCTGGCTTGGCTGTCATGCCATCCGCTGGGGGACGCGATATCGATCGCACGTTGGACGGCTCGGTCACGGAAGCCGATGCGCTCGACGAGGGTGCGGAAGAGGCCGGGTGCCTTCGCCGTCAGTGTGAGCGTTTTGGGGATGATGATCTGGTCGGCGCGGCGCTCGATGCCGTTGACGATGCCTGCGGTCACCGTCTGCATCGGCACCATCTTCCACAGGCCTTTATCGTTGCCGCCCCACAGTTCTCGGCCGGCGGGATCGGCGACGACGTCGTCCATCATGGGGGTACGGACGAAGGTCGGGTGCGCACTGCCGACACCGACACCCAGAGAACGGAGTTCGAGTCGAATGCTGTCGCACATGGCCCAGACGCCGGCCTTGCTGGCGGTGTAAGACGCTTGCAAGGGCGAGTGTACGAACGCAGCCATCGAGGAAATCGCGAGGAGATATCCGCGATGGGGCTGCACGTGAGGCAGGGCAGCCCGGAAAGTGCGCCAGACGCCGGCAAGGTTGATGTCGATGACTTGTTCAAATGCCGCGGGGTCGAGGGTGGCCATCGGCGCCATCGTGTCGATGCCTGCGTTGGCGATCACGATGTCGAGACGTCCGAAATGCTCGGCGGCGCCCATCATTGCTATTTCGAGGCTGCCGAGGTCACGCACGTCGGCCCAGAATCCTCGCGCGACGGTGCCGCCGCCGAGTTGTTCGGCTTGGGCCGTGACGGCTTCGAGGTTGAGGTCGAGCAATGCCAGGTTGGCGCCGCGTGCGCGCAGCGCGTCGGCAAGGGCGGAGCCGAGGCCACCGGTGGAGCCGGTGATCACGACGGTGCGTCCGGTGAGGTTGTAGCGGGACACGGGGTGTTCTCCTGATCTGCCGTGATTACGGGGCGACCGGTACGCGGTCGTGCAAGAAAGCGATCTGGTCTGCAACGACGCGTTCGAATGCCTCGCCGGTGTAAATGTCGAAATGGCCTTCGGGATATACCCGCACGACTCCCTGCGGTGCGGTGCGGGCGTGGCGCAGAGTCGCCTCGGCAGGGGCAACGGTGTCGGTCTCGCACACACAGAACAGGATCGGGCAGTGCACCTGCGCGGCGAACCGGCCTGGACGACGCAAGGGGATTCGCAACCCCACCCGCGCCGCAACCTCGTTGCGGTGAGGTGCCCCGTCGGGAACGAGGCCGAGGTATCCGGGGACCGCGTCAGCGGCGGTCATCAGCGCTGCGGATTTCGGCGGCCCGGCCAAGGGCAACATGATCGGCGGCTTTCCGGCGAGGCCGGCGATCGTATCGGCGATTGCGCGGGTGGTGACCTTGAGCGACGTCCACGGGTCCATTGCGGACAGGGAGGCGATGCCGTCGGTGAACGGACACTGCGCGATGACGGCGGCAACACCGGGTTCGCGAGCGGCCGTGACGATCACATGCCCGCCGCCGAAGGAGGTGCCCCACAGCACAATTCGGCTCGAGTCAACATCTTGGCGGCGGCGGGCAAATGCGACGGCGGCGGACCAGTCGGCAAGCTGTCGATCAATGTCGAGCAGTTGGCGGGGCTGGCCGTCGCTGGCGCCGAAATGGCGGTAGTCGAACACCAGGCAGGCGTAGCCGGCGGCAGTGAATCGCTCCGCGTACGCATCCAGCCGCATCTCTCGGATGCCGCCCAGTCCGTGGGCCATCACGATCACCGGCGCGGGCTGCGCGGTGTCGGGGAGGTACAGCCACGCACGGCAGGTCGCATCACCGGACGGGAATTCGACGTCGAGGCGGCTGGTCATCGGTAGCTCCTCTTGGCGCGGGTCGCGCTTTAGTGGGTCGGCAGACATTGGGCAACTCCTTATGGATCGAGAACCGATGTGGGCTTGGCCTCGAAAACTGCTACCAGTGATGTTCGTCGCTCAAGCGCGAATCGCAAAGAGGCGGTTGCACACGAAATCACCATTTACTTGGGCGCTGGCCCGACGCAGCTCTAGTCTGAGTGGCATGAGGTGGCAGAGACCTTCGCCCCGCATATGCGAGTTGATGCAGACCGGAGTGGAGAGCCTTACTGCGCATGGTGAGGTTCTTGAGTCTCTTCTCGCCGAGATCGATGAAGCCACGCTCGCTGACCAGGCGCCGGGTTTGACGCTGGACCCTGCGCTGGTTGCGGCGTTGCGCCGCAGTAACAAGGCCAACCTGCTGTTTTGGGTCGAAGCCGTGCGCCGCGATCCCGCTGCGCCAGTGGCCCCCAACTCCGGACCTGAGCCCGCGATCATCGCCCGTGACCTCATCCGCCGTGGCCTCGACGACAGTGTGCTGCAAGCGTGGCGTGCAGGGCAGAACGTGGCGTGGCGTCGCTGGATGAGCATCGCCCTCGGATTGACCGGCGATCCTGATGAGCTCGCCGAGCTGCTGGACTTCAGTGCTCGCTCTATCTTCGGATTCGTCGATGCGACAATAGCTTTGGTCTCGGCGCAGATGCGTGACGAACGTGAGCAACTCACCAAGGGCACGCAAGCAGAACGACTCGAAACCGTCACACTCCTGATCGAGGGCGCACCTCTTCGGCGCGCCGTCGCCGAATCCCGGTTGGGTTACGGTCTCGATCAATCGCATCTGGCTGCGATCGTGTGGAGTAACCAGGTGGAGCCTGATGCAGCCACTTTGGGCCAGGCCGCCGAAGCGCTGGTGACGGTCGCCGGGGCGCGCCGGCCACTCACTGTCACCGCCAGCGTCGGCGCGCTGTGGGTGTGGGTTCCAGCCGATCATCTTCCCGACGCGCAAGTGCTCGAATCGGTACTCGGCCAGACTGACGCCTTCGTGGCGATGGGGTCACCCGCCTCGGGCATTGATGGATTTCGTCGCAGTCACCTCGAGGCCCTGGCCACTCAACGGCTCCTCGTGCGCGCAGGCCATCTGCGTTGCGCCTGCTGGGATTCCCTACAGCTGGTCGCGTTGGTCGGTCACGATGACGGGCTTGCTCGCGAGTTTGTGATGCGTACGCTGGGCGACCTGGCGCACGCTGACGCGGAGCTGCGCCGAACTCTGGCGGTGTACTTACGCGAACAGTCGAACGCACCCCGGGCCGCGAAAGTTCTTTTCACACATCGTAATACGGTGTTGGCGCGCGTCGCTCGCGCCGAACGTCTGCTCCCAAAACCCCTCAGCAGTCAAAGTCTTGAAGTCGCAGTCGCGCTCGAACTTGCGCCGTGGATCGACTCGAGGGGCGGGTGATGGGTTGTGTATTTTCGCACCTCTTAGCGCCGGCGGCTGGCGCGACGACGTTGTGGTGCGCTGTCATGCTGCGCGGCGCGCAGATGATCGGACATCAGTTGTGCCATGGCCTGTCGTTGCGGTTCTGTTGGTAGGGGCACCTCGGTCACCATTTGGCCGACCATGAGGCCGACCGGCGCCGCCCACAGGAGGTCTGCAATTGCGCTGGCGTGGGGCGAGCGTGCGCCGATAAGTTGTGCGATGCGTTGCAGCCCCGGTTGAAGCTTGGCGAGTTGTTCTATTCCCAGGGTCGACCGCAGTGATCTGGTGGCGATGAGGATTTCCATGGCCGTCATGCTGGCCGGGTTGAGGAAGGTCTTCCAGGCAGCGTCGGCGAGCGCTTTCATGCGTTCGTCGGTTTCGGCAATGCCTTCGACTTCGTCAGCGAGATCGTTCACCGAGCTCACAAGGGAGGTGATGGCGTGGTCGACGACGGCGGTAAGCAGCCCGTCCCGATCGCCAAAATGATATTGGACGACCCCGGTGCTCACCCCGGCGCGTTCGATGATGTGCCTGGTGCTGGCAGCGGCAAATCCTTCTTCGCGGATGCACCGGATCGTCTCTTCAATGACGAGTTCCCGCGTGCGCTCGGCACGTTCTTGACTGCGATGTCGGGATTGCCGTGGTGTGATGCGGTTTTGGGGTCCCGCGGTCATCGGTGCGCAACCCCGTGTATCCGACTGCTCGGGGAGCAGTGTCGGTGCGTGGCGACGTGGGGTTCTGTCACGTTGCGCCGTGATCGTCGAGACGGCGCGACACCTGCGGTGATCGGTGGCTGCACGCGTCGATCCTATGCGGGTGCCGCAATGCGATGACTGAACGTCGTGGCAGTGCATTCATGTTTGTTGCCGCGGTGCCCGCATAAGGTCGATCCAACTCTCAGTGGGCAGGCGCTTGCTGTCGTCGACAACAAATACGCCGATGCCCCCAGTGTGGTCTTGGAAGAGTCCGTTGGCCGAGTCGTACGTGGCGAGTTGAGGCCGCAAGGGATCGAGTGATCGACCTTCCCCCGAATTCGGCACCCCGGCGGACCGCCAGCCTGCCGGGGCGTCGGCGTTCGGTTCTTGTTGAGGCTGCGGCGGTTGCTGACCGTACGGCGGAACGTGTTGGTCTGCTGGAGGGTCGTAGGGCAGTGGCACGGGCGGAGGACCGGGTGTGGCCGGGGGAACCGGTAGGGGGTAGGGGGCGTACTCGGCAGGCCCAGGCCCCGGCGTCACCCCGGGTGGCAGCTGTGTGACGGGAGGACCCGGGTCGTAGTCGGCGCCGGGCGGAATATTCGGATATTTGTTGGGGGGCAATATGTTCCGCGGGTCGGTGATCGGTGTGTCTTCGGGTACGGCCGGTCCACGCCAGGCTTGATTGCCGATCGGTACGTAGCCTTGGGGATCGCGGCAGAGAGCTATTGTGGGCGCGCGTTTGCCGGGGAATTCTTGGCAAGGGTAGTTGCGGGCGCCGCGTACCACCACCGATGAGCTCTGGGGCACTTTGCAGTAGAGATCTTTTGGTAGGTCGCGCAAGGTCTGATCCCCGGGGGATCGGATGAGCGTCGGTGGGATGAAGCCGACGTTGCACGGTGGCGGGTCACCCAGTCCCAGTTTGAAGTCGACTTTGACGCCTTCATCGGCGGGTAGCTGTTCTGCGGCGCTGATGAGTACGGCGGTAACGGCGGGAAGGACGACCAGTGTCTGCTCGATCGATTTGTGGTAGATGACCCCGATGCGGCCGAAGTTGGCGAGGTTCGCTGCCAGCATGGGGAACGACGGCCGGATGCCGTCAAATGTGCGTGTGGCCGCAGTTGCGGCTGCCGGCGCGATGTCGAGCAATGATCGCAGTTGCGGGTCGGCCGTGCGCACGTTGGTGGTGAAGCGGGCCAACCGGTCGGCTAGCGCGGTGATGTTCGCGCCGCTGCGGATCTGAGAGTCAAGGAACGGGCCTATGCGGTCGATCAGGACGGTGGTGTCCTCGCCGTGGGCGCTGAGCTGATCGAGCAGAGTGCTGGCGGTATTGACGAGGCGTGCGAGGTCGGGGCCGGCGCCGTTGAACGCGGCGGCGGTTTCGTGCAGCAGGTCCTTGAGTTTGCTTTGGTCCAGGGAGTCGACCAGACCCTCTGCTTGGCGGAGCAGTCCCGCAATGTCCCCGCTGAGCGTGGTGTGAGAACGGTCGATGATCGATCCGTCGTGCAGTACCGAGCCGAGCGGGCCGCCGGATGCCGGCATGAGATCGACGTATTGTTCGCCGATCGCCGAGACGCTCTTGGCTGAAGCGGTGACATTGGCAGGTATGGCGATACCGGAGTTGAGACGCATGTGCACGTCGATGCTGAGTTTGTCGGTCAGGTCTACCGAGGTGACGCGGCCGACGGTGGTTCCGCGGTAGGTGACGTTGGCGTTGGGATACAGTCCGCCGCTGGCGGCGAAGTCTGCCGTGACGTCGTAGCGTCCGATGCCCAGCGCCTCGGGCACGCGCAGGTAAAAGATGGCCACCGCGCCGACCGCGAAGATCGAAACGACGACAAAGATGGTCAATTGCCATCGAATGAGCCGGGTGAGCATCAGCGCGTGCCGGCCGTGACGGGGTCGGGTGCGGCGGGTATGGCGAAAGGGTCAGCGGCCTGTCCGGACAGGTTGGCTTGTTCGCCCATCAAATAGTCAGGGGCATTGAGGATTTCGTCCAGGTGCTTCATGTTCGGGTCCAGCGGCGAGGTGGTGAAGATGTTCTCGCCCAGGCGTCGTTGGGTCAGGTCCAACGTGGCGATCGCGTTGAGGTAGTCCCCGCGCACCGCTTGCTTGATGCCGGTCTGCGGGAACGGGTAGGTCGCGGTGATGGGTAGGGCGTCGATGAGTTCCTGCGCATGGTCAGCTAGCGGCTTGATCACGGCGTAGGAGTGGGTGAGGTCGGCGGTGATGTCGGCTTTGGTTTGGGTCAGGATATGCGAGGCGGCCTCGCTGAAACGCCGCAGCGCGGCGAAGGTGTCGATGATCCGCCCAGCGTTGGCGTTGAGGGTCTGGGTTGCGTCGGGCAGGGCCGCCAATGCGGCGGTCACCGTCGGCGCGTTGGCAGCGAATTTGGCGGCCACCCTGTTGGTCGATTCGATCGCGTCGACGATGTTGTGGCGTTGTCGGTCGACGGCGGCGGTGAGTGTCGCCAGTTGTGGGAGCAGGTTGGCGAATCGGCCGGCATGCCCGGCGACGGCGGCGTAGGCCTCGTCGGTGATGTCTTGTAGTGCACCGAGATTGCCCTTGTTGACGACCACGCCCAGGGTGGAAAGTACTTCTTCGGTGCTGGGGTAACGACCGGCCCGTTGCGCCGGGATGGTGGCGCCGTTGTTGAGCTCGCCCACCGGTGGCTCGGTTGAGGGCGCGGCAAGTTCGACGTGTTGAGAACCCAGCAGTGAGGTTTGACCGAGGGTGACGGTCGCGTTGGCCGGCAGGCGCACCGCCGAGCTCAGCGATAGCTGCAGAGCGGCGTAGAACGTGCCGTCGGGCCGTTGCGCGACGCGTTGTCCGGAGACGCTGCCGATGGTGACGTCATCGACGAGGACGGGCGAGTTCTGCGGGAGGGCGGACACGTCGGGCAGCTCGACTGTGACGGTGAATGATCCGGTGTCGTGGCCGAGTGTTCCCGGCATGTCGAGCGAGTTGAGTCCTCCGAATTCGCATCCGCTGACCGCAAGGACGATGGATCCGAGCGTCGCGAGCAGCCGCACCGGGCGGAGTCGGGCCGCGGCGGTGCTCATTGGTGCGGTCCCGGTACCGGCGGGGTGGCGGAGAACGGCTGATCGGGTACCGCCGGCATGGCCGGGCCGCCGGGGGCGGCGGTGGTCATGTCGCCACGTGGCGCTGGAGGCAGCGTTGGGTTGGGCAGGAGCAGGGTGGAGAGGTCGGTCGCCGCGGGCGTGGTCGGCGTGGTCGGTCCGGGTAGCGGCTGCCATTGCAATTGCGAAACTGGCGTTTGGGCCTTGGCTTCGGTGGCTGGGGTGTCGTAGGTGATTTGGTCCTTGTACGCGGTGATGGTGTTGATCGGATGGAACAGCACGGGCGGGAAGTTCATCATGATCCGTTTCAGAACCGGGGCCATGCGTTGCCGGCAGATCTCGGTGCGCTTGTAGTAGTCGGGTGTCCCGCCCGCGTCGAAAACCCCGGCGCACAGGAACTGGACGGGATTGGCGAAGTTCGGCAGGGACAAAATGGCGCCGATCGATCCTTGTGCGGGGTTGTAGATGTTGTAGAAGTTCGCCAGCGCGTTGGGTGCGACATGCAGCACCTGTTCGATGTCTTGGTCGTGTTGGGTCAGCAGTGAGGTGAAGTCGGTCAACTTGGCCACCTGGCCGCTGATGGCCGGATTGTTCTTGGCCAGAAAGGATTTGACCTGGGTGAGGGCGCCGCTGAGTGCGTCCAGCGACCGGGCGACATCGGTAGAGCTGTCGGCGAAAACCTGTGACAGAGAGGCGACGTGGTCGGTGAACTGCACGATCTGCTCATTGCTGCCAGACAGGGCGTCGACCAACGTGCGTAGGTTCTTGATCGTGCCGACGAGATCGAAACGCGAATCGCCCAGGCGCCCTGCAGTTTCGGACAGTTCGCGCACCGCGTTGCGAAACGACAGACCGTTGTTGTCGAAGGTGTCCGCAGCCTGGTCGATCGCTTCACGCAGCGGCCCTTGCAGGGTGCCGTTTTGTGGGCCCAGCTGCGACGTCAGTTGGGTCAGTTGATCTTTGACATCGTCCCATTCGACTGGGACCGCGGTACGCGCGATAGGAATGGTGGTCCGGTCGGCCAGTTTCGGGCCGGTGGTGTAGACGGGCGCCAACTCGAGTGTGCGTGCTGACAGCAGATTTGGCGCCATGATCACCGCGGTGACGTCGGCGGGCACGGGAACGCCGGCACGGACGGTGAATGTCACCACCGCGTGGTCGGGCCCGGGTTCGATGCTGGTGACCGAACCTACTGGCACGCCGAGGATTTCGACCTCGTCGCCGGGATACAGGCCCACCGTCGATGCGAAGTAGCCGGTGATGGTCAGCGGTGCGGTCCTGCACCACTGCATCGCCAGCGCGCCCGTGGCTGAGCCGAGCAGCACGACGACCAGAGCGATCAGCGCAGAGCGTCGGCGCAGGGCGGCGTTGAGTCTGCTCACGGCGATTTCGGCCTCACGATAGTGCGGTCGGTGATGAATCCACGCAAGAAGTCGGCCAAGCTGGCGGGGAGCTTCCCGGGTTGGAAGTAGGCGTCCAACAAGACGCCACCGAGTGTGGGGGGCGGAACGCCGAAGACATTGGCTTGAAAGCCGGGACCGGATCCGACCACTTCCCCCAGCGCGGTGGCATAGGCGGGTAGCCGCGTCAACGCCTGGGAGATGTGTTCGCGCCGCTCGTTGAGATTGTCCAGAACGAGGTTCAGCTTGACCAGAGCGGGCCCCAGGGACTGTTCGTTGTCTTTGACGAATCCGGACAGTTGGTCAGCAAGACTTTTGATGCCCGAGATGAGCTGGTCGATGGCGTTGCGCCGGCTGGCCAGTTCCGCGAATAGGGCGTTGCCGTCGGTGATCAGCTGGTTGATCTGGCCCGCGCGTTGGGCCAGCACGTCAGACACGGACACGGCATGGCGCAGCAGCTGTTGCACCTTGTCGTCGCGCGCGTTGACGCTGCCGGCGAGGGCTGTGATGCCTTCCAGAACGGCATGGACCTGGGGGGTGGCGTCGCGCATGGCGGCGGTCAAGGTGTGCAGTGCTTCAACGAATTTGGGGTGGTCGAGCTCGCCGACGTTGTGCCCGAGGTCTTGTAAGGCGTTGTTGAGTGTGTAGGGCGTGTTGGTGCGCGCCAGCGGGATAAGGGTCATGAGTCCCGAGCCGCGGGGCGTCAGCTCGATCGAGCGTTGCCCGAGCACCGTGTCGGTCTTGATGGCGACCAAGGATTGATCACCGACGCGGATTTTGCGGTCCACGGTGAAACCGACCTTGGCGGCCTGGCCGGCAACGTCGAGGTCAATGGCATCCACGTGTCCCACGGTGTATCCGTAGACCTGTACCGGATTGCCGTCCGCGATGCCGGCGGCATGGGCGAAGTAGGCGGTGTAGTGACGGCCTTGGGGCCAGAACGGCAGCCCGGTGTAACCGAAGGACACCAGCACCAAGCACGTGACGATAGTGATGCCGAAAATGCCGGTACGCAACGGATCTCGGCCACCAGGTTCATTTGGCAAAGTCACACCTTCCGTGATCCGATGCTGGTGGTTTGACGGCGGGCAGCAGAATGTCGCTGCCGGCCGGGCCGTTGATCTTGATCTTGACCGAACAGAAGTAGATGTTGAAGAACGAGCCGTAGGCGCCTAATGCGCTGAGTCGCAGATAGTCTTCAGCCAGCGGTTCAATGGTGGCATTGACGTCCTTCTTACGGTCATCGAGTGCCGTTGCCAGTGGACCGGAGGCGTCGATGATGGCCCGGAAAGGGCGCCTTGCCGTGCTGAGCACATCGGTGAGGTCGCGTTGTGCATCGGCCAACGGCGGCAATGCGTTTGCGATTGGGTCGCGCCCGCGGTTGAGTGCGGTGATCAGCTGCTGAAGCTGGTCGACGCTGGTGCTCAGTTCGGTACTTTTCTGATCAGCGGCCGACAGCACAGAGGTTAGATTGTCGATGGTCTGCTCGATGAGCTGATCGTGGCTCGTGATGGTCTGGGTGAATTCGGCGGTGTTGGCCAGCACGGTCGACAGCGTCGCGCCCTTGCCCTGGAGCAGTTCGATCAGTGCGTTGCTGACTTGGTTGAGCTTGGCTCCGTTTAGGCCTTTGAGCACGGGGCGCAGACCACCGAGCAATGCGTCGAGGTCCAGTGCCGGCTCGGTATTGCTGCGCGGAATCGTTCCTCCCGAAGGCAGCTTCCGCAGTTCTCCTGGGCCGGCGTGGACCTCGAGATATCGGTCACCGGTCAAGTTTTGGTAGCGGATCGCTGCGCGGGTGGAGCTGTACAGCTGTTGCCGCCTGTCCACGGTAAATGTGACGGTGGCGTGGTCGCCGTCGATCGCGATGTTCTTGACCGTGCCCACGGCGATGCCGGCGATACGCACGTCTTGACCGGTCTTGAGGCGCGACACCGACGCAAACTCTGCGTGAAAGGTGTTGGTGGAGCCGAATCGAAACTGGCCGAAGGTGACAATCAGACCGGCCATCACCAGCAGCATGACGGCGGTGAAGATGCCGACTTTCAGAGCGGTTCGTTGCGTGGTCATCAGTACCGGTCTCGTTCGGCGTAGGCACCATTGAACAGAAACTGCAGCGTGGAGGGAGCGTCAAACTGCAGCTCGGTGTTGGGCTGATAGGGAACGTAGGCGTTGTCCGTCACCAGGAATGGTGGTCGATACCAGGATCCAGCTCCCTGTTTGGTCGGAAGATCAGGCAGGCCACGGCAGTTGGGGCCTCCCGAGGCATTGACGAGCGGCAGACTCTCCGGATACGCGTAGGCCGGTGACCCCGGGATGAAACCGGCGTTGACGAACAGGGCTGGTTGAGTGCCGCCGATGTAGGGACCGAATTTCTTGTATGCCTTGGCCAAAGAGGTTATGAGGCATCCATATTCGGGTGAGTACTGGCTCATGACCCCCAACGGAGCGCGCAGCCGCTGAATAGCAGCGATCAGGTCGGCCGCGGCAGGGGTGAGGGTGTCCGCGCCGGCATCCGCCAGGCCGGTGGCCGCAAGCAACGTGGCGCCGAGTTGGTCGCGCTCGTCGGCGATGGTGTGGCTGATCGGCGCAATGTTGCCCAGGGTGGATACCAGATCGTTAGCGGCCGCGTTGTAGACGTCGCCCACGGTGCTCGCCTTCGGCACGTCGTCTTCGAGTGCCGGCAGGTGTGGATTGATTGTCCCTAGGTATTGATCGAGAGTCGCTACGGCGTCACCGATGCGCTTGCCGTTGCCGCGCAGGCCATTTCCGAGCGCGGTCAGTGTTGTGTTGAGTTGAATCGGATCGATCTTGTCGAGGGTGTTGACCAGTGTTTGAAACAGGGTGTTGACCTCAACGCTGACGTCGGCGGCCTGCAAATGCGCTTGCGGCGCGAGTCGGCTTCTTGCCGGTTGCGCAGGTGGAAGCAGTTCGACTGACTTGGAGCCGAAGATCGTGCTGCTGGCGATCCGGGCGGTGACGTTGGCCGGAATTTTGGACAATTCGTCGGTCCGGATGGCAAGGGTCAGTTGAGCCGACGCGCCGTCGTACGAGATCAGGGAGACCTTGCCGATCTGTACGCCGAGGAACTTCACCTTGGCGTCACGGTCCATCACCAGGCCGGCTCGCGGTGATGTCAAGGTCACGTTGACGGTGGGTGTGAATGTTCCCCGGTACGACAGGTAGGTGGTGCCTACGGTTGCCACGAAAGAGGCCGCCAAGGCCGCTGCGGCCAATCGCACCTTCGCTCGTCGACCGAACGAAATCTGCACTTCGAGCCCCCTTTCGAGGTAGGTCGGTCCACGTAGCAGGCCGCGCGGTCGCCGGCAATCAGCGTTGTCACCCGGACGTCCGAACCGGCAGGAAAACCCTAACACGTGTTATAACATCACAGACAATATAAAACTAGAGTCGGGTGCCTCTGTAAGTCACGCAAGGTTTTTCACACGCCGGCGACGGCAGCCCACGGCGCCGGGTTCACATCGTCTACCGTCCCCTCAACGTGGAGGCCCGTTCATGACAGACACGATCCGACACCGTGGCATCCGACGCGCATCCAGCCACCGCGGCTTCTCGTCGCTGCAGAAGGCGTTGTTCGGAGTACTGGCATTCTTCTTCGCCGTGCACCCGGTGTTCTGGTACTTGGAATTTCACGCCGGATTGCCGCATGAGGTCGCTTCGACGGCGATGGTGCTCGTCGTCATCGGCTGCTTCGTGACTGCGCTGGTCCTGCCGTGGATCGCCTTCGCCGACCAGCGGGCGCGGACACGAGCTGAACGATTCGGCGCCATGGTGATCGTGTGGGTGTTCATCGCCCTGATCCCACGCTTCATTTGGGAACTGCCGTGGCTACTGCTCTTCGACCAGATCCGGGCAGGAGTAGAGAACGGATCAATCTGGACCTACATGTGGTCGCCCATCCTGCTCGGGGGTGACGCACGCTACCTCAACGCAGATCCACTGATCGTCTGCCTGGAGTGGATCGCCCTATTTGTCGGGCTGTTCGAAGCCTACGCGCTCTTCCAGTTTTTCCGAAATGGCAAGCGGTTCAGCAGCATCCAATTGTCGTTGATCATGGCCGGCATGATCGTGGAGGTCACGCTCCCAGCGGTCTACTTCGGCGTCGAGATCGCGCACAACTTCCAAAGTATGTCGTCGCCATTGCAGATGTGGGTGAAATTCTTCCTGATCAACGTCCTGTGGTGCACCATGCCACTAGTGACCTACTTCTGGGGCGTCCGCAGACTAGTCGCCCAAGACCTCGCAGTGCGCTTCTGACGCAATGCGTTTCACGTTCTCAATCTAGATTTCCCGCTATTTTGCAAATGACAACGTTTTGAGATGCCGCTGGGTCATCTGGATCGAATTCACCGGGCGCACTCCGCAACGAGACCAGCTGTGGCAGTGGGCAACTGATCAGCGGATCAGGAAGAGGATTGCTCCCTGGGCGTGGTGAGTGGCCGGCGGCGGTGTTGTCATTTCTCAGGCACGGCTTGGCGAAATTACCAGCTCAATGAGAAGCCGCCTTGCCCGCCTGCGCCGGATTGCGGCTGCACGTCGCACTAACCGGCTGTCGGCAGCCCTAGGGAGAAGCCGTCCCATGCTTGGCGGCGCACGGCATGCGGGTTGTGGTCGATGCGTGATTCGCGGTCGAAGACCATGACGGCACGCTCATCTGCGCGATAGTGAGGCCAGTCGTGGCCCGGAACTCCTGACTGGCTGAAGGCGAGCCACCGTCGTTGCATCTCGTCGCTGACACGAAGCGCTGCGGATCGGTCGGCCCCAGCGGTCAGTAGTTTGCCGACGGGGCTGCGGTACGCGTCGAAAACCGCGAACAGCTCGGTGGCATGTGTGGCACCTAGACCCGTCCAGCGGAGCACCCGGGGTGCATAGTCGAACTGATAGAGAAAGGTGGGAGCGTGGTTGCTGTGTGCCTCAGCGATCTGCCAGGCGGCTGAGCCGAAGACCAGGTCGCCTCCAAGCTGGACGCACGCCGCCGGATTGGGATAGCCGGGATAGGCCGCAGTGATCCTTTCTTTGTGACCGGGTTCGATGTCGGAAAGTAACTGTTCGATCGAATTTGGGGTCAGCGGAACGAGTTTGACGAGCCGGTCGAACAACTTCCCCTCCTCGGCATTGGTGCCGACAATCAGTGGTACGCGCGACGCAATGCCAGATCGCATGGCCTCGACCGGTTCGACGGGCAGGAAGTCGGTGCCGTAAGTGGGACCAAACGGGAACGCACCCAATTCGGTGGTCTGGTCGGTCAACGACAGTTGTGCGGCCACCAGCTGATCAGGTCCGGCGTCCATGAGCGCAGGAGCCGCGCCGGTAACCCGTAGGCCCAACGTTTCCGCATAGCGCGAGGCGAACTCAGCGGCGACGGCCGGCGTTCGGCTCAACACACTTGCCGGACTCTCAGAAATGGCCCGCGCAAATAGCCCGCGTGCAGCAGGGACCGCGAGCAGCGTGGCGACGGTATGTGCGCCGGCACTTTCACCGAAGATGGTCACGTTGCCCGGGTCGCCCCCGAACTTCGCAATGTTGTCGCGCACCCAGGTCAATGCCAACACCACGTCGCGCAGGTACAGGTTGTCCTCGATGGTGATATCGGCAGTCGACAAGGAGGACAGGTCGAGGCAGCCCAGCGCGCCGAGGCGGTAATTGACCGACACGAAGACGCATCCTTGGCGCGCGAGGGCGGCGCCGTCGTAGAGCGGTGTGGCGGAACTGCCGAGCATGTAAGCGCCACCGTGGATGAAGACCATGACCGGTAGCGGCTGGTCGTCCGACCTCTCCGGGGCCGTCACGTTGAGCGTCAGACAGTCCTCGCTCATCGGCTGGTATTTGCCGAGTCCCACCATCGTGTACTTGCGCTCTTGATATGCACAGTGTCGAAATTCGTGGCACTCGCGAATTCCGAGCCACGATTCCGCCGGCTGTGGAGCACGCCACCGCAGTGGGCCGATCGGTGGGCGGCCGTACGGGATCGACCGCCAGCGGTGCACCCCAGCTTCGGTGAAGCCTTCGACGGTTCCGGAGGTGATCGTGGTTGTGACGGTGCTTTTCGCCATAACTTGACGCTAGTCAAAAATGGCCTCTTGGGCTGAGTGCGCCCGGGAGGAGATGACTCATGCCCGCGCAGTGGGTGACGGGGTACGGCATCGGCCACTCCATCGACGTCAGCCGGAATTATGGAGATCGGCCCCTTCGCACCTGCAAACCGCCAGGTCATGCGGTCGATGAGGCGATCCGGTGTGCTCATGTGATCCCAACACTCCGGGAGTCGGAAGTGGGAGCTACCGCGCATCGCGGCGGTGGGGTCGCGTTCACCACAGCTATCGCGCGGCGCCATGAATGTCGAATGGCGCGACGGTTCTCATGGCAGGCGGTTATCGGCAAATGGGTCTGACCCCCATTTGGATTGCGCGGGTGGTCCGCACGCTGTGGCTTGCACGGCACAATCTGTGACCTGTCGGTCGTCGGGGTTTGCCATTTCGGCAGCGCGAGTTGCTCGTCTAGTGCTTCCCATCCAGTTTGACCGTTGCCTCGGTGATTCCCTTGACGCAGCCGTCGGCGATGAAAGCGCCGGCGCCCGCCAGGTCGTAGGGCGGGGGCATTTCTTCGAAACCTCCGTCCGCCGTGTACTCCACAAGTCCGAACATTCCGTGGGTAAGGCAGTCGGTGACCGCCTCAGCCACCTGTTCGGGCAGGGGGTGACTCTTTTGCCCGACCTCGACCCAATGCGGGGTACCCCATAGGTCGCAACCGTGGCCTTTCAGGCCATTACCGGTGACCGCCTTGATGACGCAGTTGGTCTCCAGGTACTTCTTTGTCGCTGCCTGAGCCAGAGCCGGCTGTGCGGCCACCGATCCCGCGCTCAGCGACGCGGTCGCTGCGACCACCGCCGCCCAGCGCCGGGCGTTTGTTCCGAACCTCATGTCATCTCCCTTTTCGACGTATCGGCGCTGGTCGGAGCCGATGAATCAACGGTACCGACCTGAAACATAGAAATCTATGACTGAGAGATATATTTATATGATTCAGACTGTCTTTAATATGAATCAGGGTAAGTTATGAATCGAATGGTATTCTGACTCGGACGTAAACGTCACGCGCTGACGGACCGTCGCGCCCTTGACATAGATGGGTTCACCGGCGACCGCCGGTCAACAGAGTGAGGTCCTCATGGCCACGGAAGACAAACGAAATCAGTCCGGCGTAGCCGCTCGACGCAAGGCGAAGATCAAAGAAGCGCAGCTGCGCGGCGCCGAGACTCGCCGAGTCAAGACTGAGGACAGGCTGTTGAACTCGTTCTTGGAGCTGGGCCGTTCGACGGACGCTGACCGCAAGATCACCGCCACTGAAATTTGTAAACACGCCGACATCAGCCCCGCGACCTTCTATGGCCGCTTCCCCGATGGCACCGCCGATCTGATCCAACTGGCCGCAGTTCGGCTACGCGACAACGCATCTGAGCTCATCGCGGCAGACATCGATCGAAGGGGTGGTGCGGTCGAGCAAGGGGAACGGGTCGCTGTCGCAGTCGCCCGCCTGGTTGAGCAACTGACCACTTACCCCAACCTTTTCAATTTCGAGCGCATCATCCCTAAGCAGGCCATCTATGACCTGGCTGCAGTCATAGAGGATGCGATCATCGGGACCCGACAGCCGTCAGAAGAAATCAAGCACCGAGCCGAGATCATCGCGAAGTATCACACCACCACCGTGGTCGGGATCCTGCGAACCACCCTCGGCGACCACGTCGATCGCCCGGACTATCGATTGCGGGTCGCGCGGCGCACCGTGTCGCAGATACTCCCAGTCCTTGCCACGGACGAGTCCGCGTTTGACGAGGAGATCGACATCGTCGGCGAGCTATTCGCCGGCGGAACCGACTAGGACCGCGGACTCGCGCGTAGCATCGGGAAATGGGTGTAGACCAGGCTCGGGACGGCTTGCCGGACGACGCCGCCCAGTTTTCGGAGGACGAACGCCGCGCACGTATCAACGAGATCGCCCTACGCATAGCCGAGAACAGCAGGGAGCTGCTCGAGCGCCTCGCGCGACGAGACCAGTACGGTTCGGAGCCGACGTAAGTGGGCATTACCGGCGCGTCCGATGGACCTGATGTCGGCGGATGCGGCGCTGGCCTCTTCGAAGCAGTGACTATCCGATGGATAGTCGGTTGCTAGCTGTTCACCCGCGCATCTGTGAAAAGTGAACGGACGGACCACCTGGGGTCATTGAGAAGTATGTCTCGCGCTGCGGAGTCCTGACGGTGTATCGCCTTAACGAGGGCGTGTGCCGATGCAATTCGCACACGGACATCTGCGTCACGGGCTAACGCTGTCCCGAGCTCATCGGGAATGTCTGCTGAGTCGGCCCACAGTATGGCGGCGAGACGGCGTAACGGCCAGCTGCCCTGTGCAAGGAAGCCGATGCTGTCACGCAGGTCAGTGCCTACACGTTCAAGTGCTGTTGCAATTCTGTAGTCCTCGTCCGAGCCGACACCGATGAGACGCAGCGCAGCGTCGCGCACCCGCCGCTTCTCATCGGACGAAACGGCTAACTTTGCGGCCAAATATGTTGCCGCTGGCCGGCAGTCGCTTTTGTCGTTGATGCGCATTGCGCTCAACGGACTGCTCATCGATGCGTTGTCGGCGTCGGCGGACGAGAAAGGTGGACGTGTTGCGAAATCCATCGCTGTTTCGAAGAAGCCAGTGCGATGCTCATCGTCCAGGTTGGCGACTAGGTTGCTGGCGGCGATGAGGTAACTATCACGGTTCGTGGCCGGTTCCCAAGGGGAGGCGGCGTTCGATAGAAGCATCTTGATGCAGGCGATGCGTGTCTCTACGGGCAGTACGGCCGCAAGCAGCGAGTCATTGACTATACCTGTCCCCCCGATTCCAAACCCGTTGGGCCCGTTCCGTGTTGGTTCACATAGGCGCTGCGAAGCGGCATCGGCTGCTTCCCGTGACACGCATTCCGGATCGCAGTACCCGAGTAGGGCTGCCGCTTCGCGGTGGCCGTCCGCGGCCAACGCTTGCAGTCGCTCTCGGGTCTGGTCGAGGTTGCGTATCAGCGCATTTCGTGCTGACGGTCCGAAATCGTGGGACGCGCGCGCAAATAGGCCGAGGAGCTGATCGAGTGCGACGGCCTGGAGTTCGCCGACCTGAGCTGTTGCGATACCTGCCGCGATCTGAACATGGCTTTCGTCTGTACGCCTGTAGCGATGCTGCTCGACCTCAACTTTGTCAGCGAGCATGTCAAGCAGCGTTCGGGCATGGGTGGCCGTGAGGCGCTTCGCCAGTGCCGCGATCAGTTCGTATGCCGATAGGTACATTTGTGGACTTAAAACCGGGGAGTCGAGCCGTGCACCTGAGAAGGCGTCATCAACTGCGCTGAGGGCCAAGTCGACCACCACATCGAGTTGACCGTCCGGAATGAGATCGGCCTGTTCGGTGGCAAACTCGAAAGCGCAAGCAGCAACCCAGGATAACGGGCTCTTCATCGACTCCGTGACGTCGTGATACACGTCCCCGAAGGCGACAGCGACCTTACGCGCTTCCTCGTAGTCACCTCCACCGATGGAGTAGTAGGCCGCCAGCGGCAATTCGTCTGTAATCCGATACATCTCCCCAAGCAAGCAACGTGCTTCACGTTCGTCATAGAAGGATGCTG
Source organism: Mycobacterium sp. SM3041 (assembly GCF_039668335.1). Lineage (NCBI taxonomy): Bacteria > Bacillati > Actinomycetota > Actinomycetes > Mycobacteriales > Mycobacteriaceae > Mycobacterium > Mycobacterium sp. SM3041. The sequence continues at coordinate 97,263 of NZ_JAYXBQ010000074.1, forward strand.
ATCGGATTCCATCGAGAAGCTGTCGTCGCAAACTGATTGCAGCGCTTCGTTGCTTGTCGTAGTGCAATGCCGCCAAAGCTCTTTCGCGCACGTCCGTTGCGTTGCTGACAATTCGGGGCTGCGTGGGCTTGTCTGATAGGGTCTGCGCCAACGGATGCCATCTATCTTCGACCGGTCCAAGGTAGCGGTTCGAAACGAAACGTTGACTATAGAGCCAGTCTGCGGCATCGGCATTGCGTCCGGACTGGCATGCCTCAACGATGGCGTCTCTCCACGCCTCATCGGCCTCAAGGGGCCGGGCTTGAAGCAGCAGGTGGCGGGCATGGCGCGCGAGGGTTAAGGCTCTGAGGTGTTGTGGCATAGTCGATCTGGCCGAACTGACCAGGTTCTGCCAATTGCCTGTTGCGTCCGCGACAGCTAGTCGCAGGCGCACAGCTACGTCGACGTGGGTATGTGCAATCTCGCTTGCAATCGCTTCGATCTGTTCCCGGTGCGTCGTTATCCACGCGAGATCGTCGTTCCCGAGAGCGCGTTCGGCGGCAAAGAGCATGACGCGGGCGCGATCCACAGTATCTGCCAGTGCCATTGCGGCATCAGGCAATTTGATCTTGGTTGGGCCTACTTCCTCGAGGTGATCGGACACGAAGTCGGCGATCTCGAATGCAGCGCCAAGAGCTGGAGTGCGCGGCGATTGCGACCCAGGGCGCGTGAACAGGTCGAAGCCTGCAAGGTCTCGTAACGTGCCGACCACCCGGCGAGCGTGCAGTGAGCGGTCGGCATTCTCGGCTGCCCATAGAGCGTCCATCAGCAAGCGGATGGCCGTGTGCTCTTCTCCGGCTCCGACACATAGCGCCGCTATCGTATGGTCGAATTCTGCTGCATGCCCGGGCAGCCCGGCGGCTACAAGCCGACTCTGTATGTCGCGGTAGAGAATTAGGGCGGCCGCAGGGTCCTGAGCAGCAATGGCTTTGGCTCTGTCGAGCAGTCCCTGAGCTTCAGTGCTCACGAGTGGTCCAAGCAACACGGCTTCAGTGATGGCGCCCGCGTTGTGCGTGGCCAGGGCTGCCACACTCGCTGGGTGGGGACCGCTCACCTCAAACTTTTGGTGGACGCTGAGGTTAAGTTGTTCGATGTTTCCAACGGAGCCGATGGCGAATGACTGGTCGGAAGCCGAAACGGAGCGGACGAGTGGGGGCTCGGCGGTGGAGTCTGGCTGAGAGGATTCGGTCAAGGCTCCTGTCGCTCCTGCGGATCGCTCCGCTGTACAGGTGCGCCGAAATTCAGCTGGCCGATGTTGCCCACCTCGTTGGCTGCGAACGATCCGTTGTCGGCCTGCACTGAGATGTTTTGCCCATTGTCGCCGGCCGATTGCTGTGTAGCCTTGCTGCCGTCCGCGCCGTCGCCGGCGATGTTGTTGCCCCCACGTACCGCGTCTGATCCACCGGGATTGATCACCGCTGCGATGCCACAACCGATTGCCCCGATGAGAGCGAGAACGAGAAGCAGCCACCACCACCAATGGGGGTTGTCCGCACTGACCTTATTGATGAAGAACGCTTCGGCAGCACCAAGCAGGATGCCTGCGGCAATCAGTTTCGACCGCAGAGTGGGTTGCGGCGCAGCTGACATTGGTACGCCTTTCGATCGTTCGGCGGGTCGGGAGGCACTCTGAGCGGGCCTTAAGTACCTTAGCCTCGCTGGGCGCCGGAACGTCGATGCAGCGCCGTGCTGGTTCCGGGGAATCTGTCGTATCGATCAGCGAGCGGCCCTGGCACCGATGTCTTCGAGTCCTCCCACGGACGGTCCGCAGTTCGAGTACCGCGTGCCTATGGTTCGGTGAACCGTCACAGGGACCGCGATGTGTCGATGGTGAAGGCATGCTCGTAACCTTGCGGGCCGAGATGTTCGTAAACGAGTGTCGTGGGGACGCGGTTCCAGTGGTGTCCCATGAGTACCGCCAGGCCGAGCGGGCCGATGAGGAACAGATGCAGAGTCCCGGAGCTGGCGTGGTTGCGTGCGAGATCGCGGATGGAGACGGCGAGGCTGTTGGCTGCCACCGGTGTTGTCACGGCGCTGGGGCCCCATCCTATTGCTGGGGTGGCGGTCAGGATCGTGTCGACGGGGATCGCGTTCTGGAGTATCCATTCGGTCGCTTGGCTGGCCGCGTTGGCGGCCACGTTGACGATGAGCGCGATGTCGGGACCGTGGCCGACGTGTTGTTCGGTTACGTTGAGTTCGAACGACTCTGTGGCAACTTCACTGGTCCACAGTTGGCCGCCTTGACGGATGCCGACCTCGTAGCGGAGGACCCGCAGTAATTTAGCGCCGAGCAAGAAGCCCGTTGCTTGTCGCATGTGCCCGGTCGTCAGTATGCGATGTGAACTCCCGAGTTGTGCTGGCACGGTGGCGATCTCAGCGGCGAGATCAGCCCATGTGTGCGGCGGTGCGGGGGCCACGCGGTGCGAGGGCTTTTCGCCGGCGATACGGTCTACCCAGTCGATGCTGACGGCAGCTTGGTCGGCGAAGTCGTCATGCATGATGGTCGCGATCGACACGGTGGTCCATGGCGAGCCGGCCTGCAGACCCAGAGTTGTGACGGCTTCGTTGATGTCTGTCAGCGTGAATCGGCGGTGTCCGGCGATGACTTGCTGGGCTACCCATTTCGTGCACTGGTCGATGGCATTGTCGTCGGATCGCAGGCCGTTGGCGGTCATCAAGAGGGCGACATCGGTGCACAGGCTCTTGAGTTCATGAGCGATATCGAAGTGGAGGTCGTTGAGCAGGGCCATCAAGCTCGGCTCGCCGGTGTCTGCCGCAGTTGTCCACTCTTTCCGCGCCTTTCCCGCGCACTGAGTTAGGCCCATCTTGCGCTGCACGGGGTACCAGTCTGTTGTCGCGCCCGTCCCGATCCTGGAGGAGCACATCTGTGGGATCGTGGGGGCGGTTGGTGGCGAGGCGCATTTCGACAGGATCGCCGTTTCCTGTGAGGGCTTTGTGCGTGGCCGCGAACTTTCTGAGAATGCCTTTGTCGCGGAGATAGGGCAACCCGACTGAAGTGCGATTGTCGACTGCATATTTGACCTGCGTGTACACGTGCGGAGGACGCTGCCGGTAGCGCACAACGTCGTCGCCGTTGCCTACCCCCGGTTCTTCCACGCCAATGGCGATTGTGGGGTTGTTCGTGTTCTTTGTCAGATCGTGGTGCAGCGCTTCCATGCACGCCCGCCAGACGTGCAGCCACTGGTATTCATCCCCGGCGATGCGGACGCCAGTGGCGCTGGGCAATTCGTTGCCGGTCATTCAGAAGCTCCTGGAGGGTCGGTCGTGGGTGGCTGGGGGTCGTTTGCTGCTGGATCGCCGTGATCGGTGCGCGGTGTCGGCCCGGGAAGTCCGCCCGTCAGCGTGACGGTGCAGACGCGGGGGACCAGGGTGACGATGCGTCGGGCATCGAGGACGTATCCGTGATCGGTTCTGCGGACCACGATCTGCGTGGGGTTGGGGTGCAGGGGCCTCCTCATCGAGATCCGAGCCAGCGACGTTAGATCGGTGCGGCTGGGGCTGACATCGTGTGGGTGGCTGTGCCAGTCGCCGAGGTATCCGAGTCGGTGATCGGAGGTGCGTGCCTTGAGCACGGCGGGGTGGTCGGTGCCGGCGGGGATCCGGTAGTGGGATCGTCCCCGGTCTGTGGTGGGGATTTCGATGGCGTTAATCACCCATGGGTGCCCGTCAACGTAGACACCGATCAGGATGCCGCCCGTTTCGTCCGGGTGTGCTTGTGCCGCAGCGGTTGTCATGGTGGTGTTGGCGGACTCAGTGATCCACAGTCGAGTGCTCGTGTTCACTCCGACTCCACGGGCATCGCGTCACAAGGATCCAACGTGCCAGTGCGATGAAAAGGTGGGGTCATCGGACTGAGTACCGTGATGCGTTCGTCTGGCCGTTGCCGCCGACCGGTCAGCTGATCGACGGCGGCAGCAGCGGTATCGGCAGCCGCAGTGAGCACCGCGATCGGCGGGGCATTATTCACAGGAGCGGTGCATCCGAGTTCGAGAAAGCCCGCGTGTGCCGGGTCTGCGTCATCGGCATCGGGCGGTAACGAGAAGTAACGTGAGTCGGCGGGGCGCGCCGCGATCGGAGTATCGCCATCGGCTTGTCGCTGCACCCGAGCCAACGCGCCGTGATGGAACAGGGCCCCTGAGACGAGCGGTACGCCGCGGCGCAAACATGTCTCAGCAAGCGCGGCGGTCATCGGCAGGACGCCCGTGCAATCGATGACGAGATCGACCCCGGTGACAGCTGCCCGCAGCCCGACCGGGTCGTACGGCAACTCAATATGGCGAGTCACCGTGGTCCAAGGGGCGTGCTGCTCGATCGTGGCCGTCACGCCGAAGGTCTTGGGATATCCCACGCACTGGGGTGTGCTGACGTGCCGAACAACGTTGGTGCGGGTGAGGAAGTCACCGTCGTACAGATGTATGGTGCCTACGCCGCTGGATGCCACAGCCAGGGCTACGTGCCCTCCGACAGATCCGGCACCAGCGATCAGCACCGTTTTGGTTGCGAGCAGGCCCGCATCGGGGCCTGCTCGCCTGCGTAAAGCCGGCGCGTCACTGGGGGAGGCGGCCAGCGCCGCGGTGCTCAGGGTGTCACCGGCACCGGCAATGCTGACCACGACGGCATCGTGGTCAGTGTCGTGGCGAGGCCAGGCCAGCACGATGAAATCGTGGCCGCTGCTGGGCCGCGGGAACGTGGTATCGGATCTAGCTGACAATCCAACTTCGAGGTTCCTGCGCTGGCGGCGCGTCAGTGCCGCCCGCACGTCGTCGAACGTGCGCGGTGGCTCAGCAAGGTGCTCGCGCAGATAGAACTCACCATGGAGCACAGGTTTCCCGACAGTCCGGGGGTCTGGAGGATTGCCCGTTCCAATCAACAGCGCTTGACCCTGGACGGTGCCAAACACCGCGGCGGTGTATCCGGTGGTGCCACCCGTGATCAGTTCGTGCAGGGGCAGCTCGGCTCGGTAGGCGCTCAGCTGGTCGTATAGGAAGTACGCGTCGAGTGCTCGGTCTTGAGGGGCGAAACCGTTTTGAGCTGCGGTGGCCCACTGATCGAGGCGGTCCCAAAGTCCTTGTAGTTCACGGCCATCGATCTGGGCCGGATCGTCTTCGGCCCACAAGCAGATGGTGCCTTGTGAGGCGTGGCCGGTACGCAGGCCTGGAACAACCACATGGGCATAGCGAAACGGCCAGCCCGGATAGAACTGGATCCGCATTCTGGTGGCGTCGGTGAGGGGCTGCAGGCTCGGACGAATAGGCCCCGCCCAGCACGGCTGGTCGTGGTCGCCGTCGGTCGAGAATCCGGCGTTGACCAGTCCCGAGCAGAACCGGTCGAATGCGGCGTCGTCGTAGGTGTCCAACAGCCCAGCTCAGCGGCAAGTTTGCAGAGACGAGGTGGGCATGGCGAAGCCGCGCGGCCGATTACTCCCCAGAGCGTCGACGGCGGTGACGGCCCCGACCGGAAACCCAGCCGCATCACAGCCGTCGGGCAGGGGGAGGACATGCCCACGGTCGTTCGTGCCCAGGATGTCGCGCCACAGCTTGGCAGCACGGCATCGTTCTGAATCCAGAGCCTCTCGGGCCTGGACGGCCAGCTGCTCGAAGGTCTGTCCCGCCGACGTCCACTGCCACGGATCCAGCGCGGGCTTCAGAGGAGTGCCGAGCACCGGATCGAGCAGGCCGTCCTCAGCGCTGTCGATCAACCTGGCACCTACGTGTTCCATGGTCGTGGCAAGCAGCTGCGCGTGCGTCGTTCCGGTGACAAGCTGTTCATTCCACACGTAGTACGCGGCGATTTCGACGAACAGGCCGCCGGGGCGCTGCCCCGCGAGGTGAAAGTGGCGGACTTGCCGGAGCAGCCGCACGACGTGCCGGTAGGCGTTGTCCCCGTCGACCGTCGGACTCCATGATGCAGTGGCCAGGGCATTCGTGTCATCGGCGAACTGCACCGGATTGGTCTTGATCCAGCGACCCTCATCGTTGTTCCACTGGTCGCGGTCACGGTTGGGGATGGCCCAGTGGTCCCCCCAGGGCACAGCAGGCACAGCGTCGATGGCGAACGCGTCGTCGCTGAAATGGCCTTCAGGTTCGGGGAAGTCAATTTTCAGCGACCGTGCCTGGCGGGTGATGCGCCCACCCGGATCTTCGCCCTTCACGCCGTATTCGTCGACGAGAACGCGCTCAACGGCGTTGTAGATTTTCTCGGGGCTGTGGCGCACCGATAGCTCGGTGAAGCGCAAGAAGACGTCGACGTCTTTGCCGGGATACCGGGCGGTCAGGCGCGCGTAGGAGCCGATGAGCCGGGTGTCGATGCCCCAGTTTTTCAGCTCGGCGTCGGCTTCAAGGAGGTTGCGCACCTCGGTATGTGCGGCGATAGCGCGGTCGCGCTTGTCGCCGTGGATGCTGACGTTGCGTACCGCTTTGGCGAACTCGCCGTCGAGTGTCTCCATCGGGCTCCTTCAAGTTTGTCGAATCGGGTCCAATAGCAGGGCTTTTGGTGTCGCGAACAGGCATTGCGGTGTGCCACGTGGAAACTCCCAATGCTGTGCGAGCCGACACCGTGATGGCTGTACGGGGAATGGGGTTCAGGCTGAGCGGCCTGCCCCATGCGCGACGACATTCGAATGCGGATTCTAGCGCCGGGGTCCGACATCTCTGATGTGTGCGTCAATATTTGGTGATCGGCGTGGTGCCGGCCCAACGTCGATCGGAGTCCGCTTCAATCCGGCGACTGAGCCCCAATGGCGTCCGACGCTCCGGCAATATGATGTGGTTTGACCCTGCCCGGCCGCGGCCAGTCTTCCCGACCTACAGTCCGCACGAACCAGACGACTTCGGCAAAGGAGCCCGTCCACTGTGACTGATGACAATGATCCACCAGAACCGACTCCGCAGAACCGGTTCGACCTCGCAGAAGCATTTCGCGCACGCCAGCAGCAGCTAGAAAGCGATCTGGGGTTTGGCCGCACCGTGCTCGCGCATCCCGGAACCCTCGGCGACGCAACGGAACTAGATTGGCGCGGCATGCTCGCCGACTTTCTGCCGCGGCGATACGGTGTTGCCAAGGCGTTCGTTATCGACGTCGACGGTGCCATGAGCCACCAGCTCGACATCGTCGTACACGACCGGCACTACTCGCCGCTACTGTTCGAGGTCGGTGGTGCCCACTTCATACCGGCCGAGAGCGTGTACGCCGTCTTTGAAATTAAACAGACTCTCAACAAATCCCATGTTGAATACGCTGGAGACAAGATCGCCTCGGTTCGCCGTCTGCGTCGAACGTCTGTTGGGTTCGACACCGCCACTGGCGCGGCCGCCGCTCAGGAACCCAAACGAATCATTGGCGGCTTGCTCGCGCTCGACAGCGACTGGAGTCCGCCGCTGGGAGACCCCTTGCGTGCTGCACTAAACACACGCGGCCCGGAAGAGGCCCTCGACTTTGGATGTGCTCTGCGTGCAGGAACATTTGAAGCGCCCGATCCTACCGACGGAGGAGAGCTCTGGGTCAGCAGGGATCCGACCACAAGCCTCATCTTTTTCACCCTCCGGCTCTTGAGTCGCCTTCGGGAGATGGCCACCGTGCCGGCGATGGACTATACCGCCTACATCGAATCGGCCCAGCAATCAGCAAAAAGCCATTGATGCCGAGGTCAGTGTCGGCGCGGTAGTGGCTGCCGGTGGCGCGTGGAAATATCACTGCAAGGTTCAAAACTCCTCAACAACAACGTATTTGAGGATCGAAGTGCCGTCTCTATGGCTAGGGGAGCGTCAGTGGGCATCTGGACAACCGTACCGTTACGGCTTTTGCCAGCTGGATGAGAAAAACCTGGTTGCCAACTCGATGAGAAGCCCAGAAAACACCAGGTAGGGAAGTCGCGGTTTGCCACGCAGTTTGAGAAGCGACACCAGGCCGCGGCGAACACTCTGACGATCTTCGGAAAACCGTTGAACGGCAACCCCGCCTACGTCTTCCCCGGATTCCTGGACGTCGCCTCCAGCAACCAGTGGATCACCGTGACCACGAAACCGGTTCTCCTGGACCAGCTTTTGACCGGCGGATCGAGCGCATCACTGCAACCCACCTACACGGTCACCGACGCGGCCAAGACCGCGATCATGGCTCAAGTCAAAACCATCACCGACGCGTGCACGAATTCCCACGCAGCGGCACCGCCGAAGCCCTGCGACACCGTGGCTTTCGGAGTGGTGGACGGCACGGTCAACTGGGGCCCAGCTGACCTGAGCCGCATCAAAATCGACAACATCGACAACTACAGTTCGGCGGGACTCACTGTCCGAGTCTCAGGGCAAGCGTTCTGGAACGGCGTTACCGGGCAAGATCAATGGCACGCTGGGGCCATCAAAACCCTTGACCAACAATCGATGTACATCAACGGCTCGGTTGACCTGACCAAATCGCCTCTGACCCTGTCCCAGAAATAGCCGAAAGCCGCTGCGCGCGAACGGGGCTCGCGCGCAGCGGCGTCGAGCCACGCACGCAGCCGGCTCAGAGATCACCAAAGCCATGGAATTTGGGGAGCAGCGAGTACTTCATCGCGCGCCTCGCGGCCCACGCCAGACCCGATCTGATTACCGTGCTGCACCCGTTGTTCACGGCGGCCGCGTCGCAGGAATAGCTGCGAGGTGTACGGCTGGACGAGCTTGTGATCGGAATGACCAGCAGTAGTGATTTTGATTCGCAACGACGGCGCCTGTACGTCATCGCACTAACTGGACCGGAACTGTTGGCACGGCCCGAAATTGGTGTCGGGTGGGGGTACCCGTGGCGCTTACGCTGGCTATGGAGGCCACTTCGACGCATCCCAGTCAGGTGATGGCGGTGGTCCAGGGGAGAGGAACACTTCATGTCACGTCGTTATGCCATCCGAATCACCACTGCCGCACTGGCCGCGGCGGCCACACTCGGAGCCACAGCCGGCACGGCGTCGGCGTGGCCCATCCCCATCACCCCAGAGCAGCAGAACTTTATCAATCAGGCTCGCGGCGCAGGATATCCCGGCTCAGATGACCAGGTTCTGCAGGCCGGGCTCTACGGATGCCAACTGCTCATGACCGGACGGGGCACTCAGGGCGCGACCGACACGATCGCGGCTCAGAACGGCGTCGATCCGGCACAGGCCGGCGCCCTGGTGCGTATCGCGCACGGCATCCTTTGCACATCGGCGCGCGGCTAGCCGCCTGTATTGGCCCTATCCGCAGGAGAATTCGATGTCATACCCGCAACAGTGGCAGGCCGGTCCGGAACAGATCGGAGACGCTCAACCGCACACGCAGCCTCCCCAGGCTCCGCCGACCGCTCCCGTCTTTCAGGTCACTACGATGACACACACTGGTGCGCTCGTTATGTTCGTCAATCAGCGGCAAGTCGTCACGGGAACGCACGAGCAGTGTAGGGCGGCTCTCCGTAGAGCCCAGATCCACAATCTCACCCTCGGATGGTGGAGTTTCCTTTCCATGATGATCATGAATTGGGTTGCTATAGCGCACAATTGGAGTGCACGAAGCAAACTTGAGGATCAGGCTAAACAGGCGCAGGCATACGCCCAGTGGTGGTGGCAGTACTACGGCCCGCGATGACGACGGTGTCACCACAGGTGTTCGTGCCCGCCACAACCACGTAACCGCCACCGGGCGGTCAAAATCCGCTGCGATACAGCAGGTTTAGCTGGCGGCACGAGCACGCCGCTGGGCGAGCTCGTCAGGCACCGCACCAGGAATGACGACACCGGTTGCGGCCTCGGAGGGAAACTGCAGCACATTTTCGCGGAGGTCAGGAAGGGCCGCGCCCACCGCGATACCGAATACGCCCTGGCCGCCGGCAAGCAGATCAACGACGTCCTCGGCCGAGGTGCACTCGTAGATGGACACACCGTCGCAGACCAGAGTCAACCCCGCCAGGTCGGTGACGCCGCGACCACGCAGCGCCGCCACGGCAGTGCGGATGTTCGCCAGCGAGATGCCGGCATCGAGAAGACCCTTGACCACCCGCAACACCAGCAGATCACCGAAGCTGTACAGGCGGACGCTGCCCGAACCCGTGGCGCTGGCGATCGACGGCTGCACCAAGTTGGTGCGAGCCCAGTAGTCGAGCTGCCGATAGGTGATGCCGACGATGTCGCAGGCCGCCGGGCCGCGCCACCCCCGGGTGCTCTCGGCCTCCTCGTGCACGCCGGCGAAGGCGTCACTGTCGAACGCGTCGAGCGTGAGTTGTTCAGACATCGGCTGTTGCCCTCCTGCGGCGCATCCCCATCGCCATCTCCATGGTAGGTCGCGACCATGCCCCGCTGCCGATGACGCGCTCACCCACAAAGGGCCGAGTGTCGACGGACGCCGCCGCCCCGCGACCGCCTGGCCCGCCAAGGTCCAGGCGGATGGGCGTCAAGCACCGAGATCGGGTCGAGCGAATGCTTGTCAACGACCTGCGTCGTTGCGCAAGAACCGCAGGCCACACGCTCGAGGAACGAGTCACCGCCCGGTAGGACAACAGGACCGTGACTGACGCACCATCGCTGTCCGAACGCCGGCCACCGGCTCGCCGCCAAGACAACAAGGTCGCCGAGTACGCGTTCCTGGTCCGCGTCCCCGGCAAGCCCTGGGACAACCAGGTCTTCCTGCCCGACGCTGCCGACAAAGCCGCCCAATACGCCGCCGACACCGGCACCACCGTCGAAGACCTCCCCATGGGGAGCTGACCGTCAGCTGACCGTCAGCAGGTCCTCCCACCGGGTCGTCCACCGCGGCGACAGCATGTCCCGGTGCATCACCCACGACGGCGCCGTCCGCAGCCCACTGTGCCCAAGCCCGATCGCCCCCGCCCCAAACCGGTCATGAATCGCATCGAGTACTCCGCTGACCGGCGAGCTCGCCATCTGATGCAGCCCCGGCGTACTGCCGGCAGGACTGAGCCCGGTCAGCATCAACCCGGCGCGCGCATACCGGGTTCCCGCACGCAGCCGCGGGAGCAGCCGGTGCGCGGCGGCCACCAGGTGCTCGGTGTGATCGGTCGGCTCGACGAACCCGACCGACAGGTGGGCGTGGTGCGGCGGAGCAGTCGAGTGCCACCCGGTCGACGCCGACACCGTCAGCGTGGTGGCCTCCATCCCTTTGCGTCGCAGCCGCCGGCCGAGCACGGCCGCGTACCCGGTGAGCGCGTGCCGCATGGTCTCCGGATCACTGATCGCCGTCCCAAACAGCCGGCTGTAGATGAGTTGGTGGTGCTCGGCCGGCACGTCATGAAACACGATGCACGGGGTGCCGCGCAGCTCGCGGACCGTGCGCTCCAACACCACCGAAAACAAGCCCCGAATCTGGCGTGGGTCAGCATCTTTCAACTGGCACGCCGTCTCGATCCCCAGCCGGGCCAGCTTGGCCGGCAGCCGCGCCCCCACACCCCACACCTCACCCACCGGCATGCCGGCGAGCACCGCGCTCATCTGCGCATCGGTGTGCCCGCCGAAATCAGCGATCCCTGACGGCGAGCGCTTCGCATGATGGGATCCGATTTTCGCCAGCGTCTTGGTGCGCCCGATCCCCACGGTGACCGGCAGCCCCAGTGTCGAGGCCATCACCGCCTGCACCTCCACCGCCTGGGCGTGCGCCGTCTCACGCGGCCACAACACGAACGACTCATCGATGCTGTATTCATGGACGTGCTCGGAATACTCCCGCAGCAGCGCCACCATGCGCGCTGAAAAATCCCCGTACAACTCGTAATTCGACGACTTGGCCACCACATCACGCAGCCGCGGGTTGTAGCGGACTTGAAACCAGGGCTGCCCCATCGGAATCCCCAACGCCTTGGCCTCTGCCGACCGCGCAACCACACATCCATCGTTATTCGACAGGACCACAACAGGTTTCGACCACAGCGACGGATCAAACACCCGCTCCACCGACGCATACATACTTCGCACGTCGACCAGCGCCACCACGTACCCGGCGGGCACTGTCATCGTCGACGAGCGGATCAGATCGTCTTGTGCAGTACCCAACACACCACACCCCAAATGACGACCTCCCGCCCGAGCAACGGGATGTCGGGGAAGTCCGGGTGCGCAGCCACCAGCCGCGGCCGCCGCCCCGACGACCGCAGCGTCTTCACCAGGAACTCGCCGTCGACGACGGCGATCACGATCTGCCCATCGACCGCCGTGCGGCCGCGCTCGACGATCAACATGTCGCCGTCGCTGATGCCGGCGCCTTTCATCGACCACCCCGAGGCCCGCACCAGGAACGTGGCCGCCGGCCGCGGCATCAGCCGCTCCGACAGGTCGATAGGCCCTTCCAGGTAGTCGTCGGCCGGTGACGGCCACCCCGCGGCAACCGTCGATACCGCCTCGCTGATCCACAGCGGCACGGCATGCACCGGCGACAGTTCCACCACCCCCCGAGGGTAGAACATGCGTTCGATTCAGCCAACCTCGCGCACAGCCGCGCACCGAGCAGGTGCAGCGCGGCTGGCGGCGGCGGTCCGGCCCTGTGCGACCGATCGGACTATGCCGGCACGTCGGGCCCGGACCACCGCCACCCTGTAGCTATCGCTGCGCAGACGCCTGGCCGCGGCTGGACATCGACGAATACCACCCCAGAGCCATCACGGCCATCATCAGCAGATACAACGGCTGCACCTGCCGGACCCCCATCGAGATCACCATGCCGACCATGCTGATCAGCGCCACGCTGAACACCCAGGGGAGGGCGCGCGTGACGGCGGGCTGATCGACCAACTCACGGGTCTTCCGATACGTGACCGCCACCATGCCGGCCGCGATGGCCGCAAACCAGAACGCCGGACCGCCGGCGACGACATAGATGACGAGCAGACCCGCTCCGACGGCCGCGCATACGCCAACATCTTTGATCATGTGATTTCCTCCATTTTCGAGTTACGGAACCTCGGCGGAACATCGCCGACAGCCGCAGACTATCGCCTCCTTCGGACACGAAGGTGATTCGCGCACAACAGCTTTCACAGTTGCAGCGGTGCTGCAACAAGCACCGCAAGAGCTGCATCGGTGCTACAACTCGGCGCGAAAGTTGCAGCGCCGCTGCAACTCGCCCCCGAACACCCGGCGACCAACCCCCACCGGCCCGCCTCGAAACACCAGTAGCGATTGGCCATCGTGTCCGACTTCGGCCGTAGCCTCACAACAGCAAGGGGAGAAGTCGAAGGGGAAACACATGATGAAGACCGCGCGGGCACTCGTCCTCGCCGCCACGGCCGCCCTGGCCGCCGGCTGCGCCAACCCGGACCAAGCCACACCCGCCGACCCAGCCTCCTCTGCGGTGGCCACCGCCAAACCCGCCGCCCCACCGCAGCCACCCCACGTCGCCCAGGACCGCGCATGCGGAGCATTCATCGCCATCGACCGACTCGCCCACGACGCGATCGCCCCAGCACCCGACCCCGGAAACCCCGCCCCCAAACCCAACGGCACCAACATCATGAGCTACGCCAGCGCACTGCAAACCCTTGACCGCCAGGGCCTTTCAGCACCGCTTGCTGCCGCGCTCAACGCGCACGCCTACGCACTGGCCAACGTCGGCGCCCTCATCAATCACAACGCCAAGCGCGAAGACGTCGCCTCCATGGCCACCGTCAGCGAGACGACCAGCCGCGTGATCCAAGCCCTCTGCGACAACACGTAAATGACCGACACCGCCCCGACCACAAACGGCGTCATCCGCATCAACTACCTCACCGAATTCCACCACGGAGACGACGCCGTCCTGCTGACCATGGACCGCACCGGCCTCCACCAGCTCCAGGCCGCACTACACACCGCGACAAACACCGGCAGCTCGCAACTAGAGCACGCCGGCATCGTTCACCAGTTCCACATCCAGCCCGCAGCAGCCGACATCGAGCTCCACCCAACCCACGTCACCTGGCAACTCGACCCAACGCGCGCAGCGACAATCATCGACCACCTCACGAGCATGGGGGAGCAAGACCACCACGCGTGCCACCAGTACGTCGACGACATGCACACCCCGACCGACCTGCTCATCCTGTCCCGCGACGAATACGTCGACATCATCTACCCCTGGGAACAACCCAGCTAGATACGGCGAGGAGCGATATGAGTGGACAGTCGATCTCGGCGTTGATGCGGGCAGAGATCACCGCCGTGCTGGTTGCTCAACCTCACCCTCTGTCGACGACCCAGATCGCCCAACAAATCGTGGGCCGCGGTCAAACCCAACCCAGAGCCAGCGGCTACTTCGCCGAGGACGTCTATCCCTACCTGCGTCAGCTGGAAAACGCCGGCGAGGTGATCCGGATACGACGTCAGAACGGCAGCGTGCGCGTCTTCTGGAAGCTGGTCAGCCGCCCCGACACCGCGTGGGCGGCAGCAGTAGAAGTGACTGGCGCTGTAGATCTCGATGCGCCGGCAGGGGCGATCATCGGCGGCGAAGACCCTCCAGCAGACGGTCGGCACGTCTCGAGTACATCCACCGAAGATGAAGAGGCCGCACTGCGGGCTCTTGTCGACGCCCGGAATCGTCAAATCAAAACGCTGAAAGCTCAAGTGGCCGAGCGTGATCAGACGATCGCGATACTGCACGGAGAGATCGCTCGGCGCGCCCGACAGGATCGTGGCGCGCCCCGGTTCGTTGTGCAGGACCTCGACCGGTGACCGGTGCGCAGGCAGTGGCGGAACCTCACACCTTTCGCAAGAAAACCGGTGTGGTGTACCGGGGTAAATATTTACCCCACCGCACCACACCGGCTACGCATCACGAAGTCCCGATAACCCTTTTCGCTCGGACGACCACCCGGGGCGCAGAGCACCGCCGGCCCGCCAAGAGGACCCCACCACAGCCGTTGGGGCTGAGCATGTTGCAGACACGGCGAGCGTTCGCCCAATCCACTCGGTCCCACGACGGGCGGTCCTGGCCACGTCCGCACCCCGGCGGCACATCACCGACACCAGTGAACTTTCGGCCCATTGGCACGTACTGCTGGTTTATGGTTACCGCATCGCTGGCGCGAAGATTGGGACCGGGTCGGCGCTGGCCACCGCATAGCTGTGATCGCACCATCTCGACGATCCGGAAGAGTCCCCGAATATGAGCACTGCAACGTTGTTCGCCCCCAAGATTCGGTACACCAGCACAGGGGAGAGCCAGTTCGACGCGATGGCGACCTGGCGCGCCGAGCTTGAGTTGGCCTACCTCGAAATCGACGGCGTCTGGGGTGAGGACACTCCGGATGTACTGGCCGGATACGCCGATTTCCTCATCTTGAATGTCGGCGAGCACCCGATCTTCGATCTGCTCGACTCGCTGTCAGCGGATGCCGAGTTTTTCGCCGATCTGTTTGACGACGATGCCGTGGATTTTATGGTCCAGGACCAGTTCGACGCTATGCCCTTCAATCGCGTCATGATCATCACAATGGTCGACGTCGCGGCCCCGCTGCGCGGCCACGACCTTGGCGCGTGGCTGGTAGCCGAGACAATCGCACGGATGGCCAGCCCCACAGACACCCTCGTGCTGCTCTACCCTCACCCGGCTGGTCCATGCACCGACAGCGCCTCCGAACTCGCTGGCACGACGGCGTTGTCACGATATTGGCAGCGCGTGGGGCTCGAGCCCATTAACTCGCAGCCAGACATCCTGGGCCAGTCCACTGCATACACAACGCTCCAGGAAGCGCGCGCCCTACTCAGCGTGGTCGACAAGGTAGAAATCGGCGTGCCGACTTCTCAGCTCATCGAGGAGCCCCGGGGGTATGTCGAATCCCGGCACACAGTCATCACATGACGGAGACTCCAGGCGTCGCGGCAGGGCTTCAAAGTCGTCCGCACGGAGGCAATTTGGCCGATAACGTATACGGTATGAGTGATGTGAATTCCTGGGATGTCGACGGAGGACAGCACCTGTTATCTGAACTCGAAACCCACTGTGCCGCAATCAACGACTGCGGCGCACAGCTACTGGAAAGCATGACAGGCCTGGTCCCCGACAGCCCATCTGGTACGGAGTGGCTGGGCAGGCTCGAAGCACAGATGCAAGGGATCGCCCAGGCCACGCGCACAGTGACCGCGCAGGTGGCGCAGACCGGCGAGTGCATGACCCAGGACGATCAGAACGCCGCCAGCCGGATGTGCGGCACCAACGGCTAACACCCTCGTCGTGATGTGCGCCAAACCCGGCTCCAGCTAATTCCTCGCCGCCAGAATCGATTTCAGCGACAAACCGACTCGACCTCATCCTAGGAGCGGGAACGGCGCCGTTTGAGGTAGTCGCCGCGCGGGCCTTCCAAGATGGCGATCACCTTGTCGCCCATCGCCCGGTAGGGATCAAGCGCCGCCTCGGCGGTGAATTTGAACCTGAGGGCACCGAGCGCGACCGCCTCGGACTTCGACTTGACGAACACCGCCCTCCACGGAGTATCCACACAATCGGCACGTACGACGAACGTGGCATGCAAACCCGCAAGCGGACTGATAGCCACGGCGTGCTCGCCAAAGCCGTTGTCGGCCTTGATCGTCAGGATCAGGTACTGATTGTTGACGCCGCCGGATGACTCAGTGCCTTCGTGCCACTCGCAGCGATCGGCGCCGAAATGCTTCTCGATATCCTCCAGCACGGCGATGCGCTTGTCGTCAGCCACGTAACCGCGGTACAGGCCCGAGCG
Organism: Mycobacterium sp. SM3041; assembly: GCF_039668335.1. Taxonomy (NCBI): domain Bacteria; kingdom Bacillati; phylum Actinomycetota; class Actinomycetes; order Mycobacteriales; family Mycobacteriaceae; genus Mycobacterium; species Mycobacterium sp. SM3041. The sequence continues at coordinate 113,985 of NZ_JAYXBQ010000074.1, forward strand.
GCGGATGCGGTCGAGAAACGCCTGCAGCTTCTCCCCGCGGGGCAGCACCTCAAACGGCAGCGCTTCGATCGCTCGTCGCGACTTGCGCGCGGCGGACGGCTCGATGTCGCGGAATTGGCGCAGAAAGTCATACCGGCCAGCCTCCAACGCGTGCAGGTGATGTTGCGATGCCGCGAAGTAGCCGTCGAGATGGACTTCGGCTGCGGCAAGCAGCTTTTCGGTGTCCGCGTACAAGTCAGCCAGGCGAGCGATCGCCGCATCGAGCTGATGGCTGGTGTCCACCAGCTTCTCAGACGCTGGGGGCCGCAGCCGGGGCAACCGGTTCCACAGGCGCTGATCCCCGCCGGGGTCGGCGACGGTGAGCATGAGCGCCTCGCGCAAGTACTTGTCACGGGCCCGCACTCGCCGCAGCTCGTCGGCGGCGGAGCTGCCGAAGTCGCCGGCATCAGTGAGGCTGGCGTACCTGGTGTCGAGTACCTGCTGCACCAGGGCAGGTTGCTCCAGAACGTTTCCGGGGGCGCGGACGAATTGGTTGAGCAGATCGGTCTCGGCTTCGACGACCTGAGCCACGATCGCGAGATCGTGGTGCGGAGTTCGGCCGGCCAGGGTCGGGTACGTTCGCCGGTGCGCCGCCGAGTACCGCCAGGCAAGGTAGCCGTAGTTTCCCTCGGCATCGGGGGTGAAGTCGTCGACGCAGGCGATGATCTCGTCGCGGTCGGTCAAGCTGGGGTCCAGAGCCATGATCAGGTCGGCGACGCTGTCCGGGTTGGCAACGCCGCGCACGGGCGGGAGATCGCCGGCCCGCGGCCGCGGCCGGCCGCGCTCGACCGGCTTGCCCGCCGGCGCCGGCGTCGGCGGTACCGGCCGCGCCCGGTCGGCGGGCCGGGGCGGCGCCGGCTCGGCGGCAGGCCCCCGGGTGCCCGTCGGTGGGCGCTGCGGAGTCCGATACTCGGCGGGGTGAAGACGCCCGTCGGTGGCGACGACGTTGCGCACGATGCGCCGCGGAACCCGGTATTTCGCTTCGTATTCCAGATACAGCTTGTCGAGAGCATCCCGGTCGTGATTGCCGGACGTGTAGGCCTGACGGAAGCTCTTACAGATCGCCGCTTCCTGTTTCGGGGTGAGACGGCGAACTCGCTGTGACGGGTTGGGCCGCGCAGGTGCAGCGATGCGAGCCGGCCGTTCAGGTTTAGCGGGGCGTGCGACGCCAACCTTTGGCGCCGGCGGGGGTGCGGTGTCGGGGCCGCGGCGAACATCACCCTTGCCCTGGGCCCAGTCGTCGAAGCCCTCCCGCAGCCGGCGCGCCACGGGAGCGGGCACCGTCGAGGACGCCGACTTGACGAACTCGCCGTGTTCGGTCAGCCACTGCAACACCGTCTTGGCAGGCACGCTCAGCTCTTTGGCCAGCACGTGCACCCGTGCTTTACCGCCCACCGTGTACCTCCCAACTCGGCCCCATTGCCGCAGCGTTTCCGCTGCCGAAGCTACTCCTGGCCGCCGACGCGGTTCTGCACCCACATCCGCGCGGACTCCTCGTATTTCTCGGCATGGCCGGATAGGCCATCGTGTCCGACCCAGCGTTTAAGGTCCACCCATGACCGACATCGAACGCGCCGGGCGCGGCGCTGGAGGTTGACGCGCGATGACCGATTTCACCCCGACCACCATGTTGACCGGAAACCGATTCAAAGACGACCCGGACCCGCTGTGGCTGATGACCCCAGACGAGCTGGCAAGCCTCCCGGCTTACTGCGGGCCCAACGCTGTTGTCATCGAGTGCATTACGGGAGCCTCGCTCACCATCAACCAAGGTGACACCATCGCCGAGCGCGAACTCACCGACACCCAACGGCTCCGGTTCCCCGACGGCTTGCAGCTGACAGTGACAGCCTGGGGCATCCGCGGCTCCCAGCTGTCATCGCTCAACGCGGCCCAACCGGAATAGCGCGCCATGTCGAACCCGAAACCAACCGCCGCGGCGGCACCCAGCGCATGCCCGACTCAACCGGTGCTCACCACCGCACCAGCAGACCTCGGACTCGCAGCACTGCGCCACGCCTCCCAGCTGGCCCGCACATCAGCATTGATGACCGCAGAACGCCAGCGGATCATCATCGACCGCGAAGAAACCTACCTGCGGCACCTGCAACGCAGCCGCTTCGACGGCCCCCTCAACCTCGACGACCTGCTAGACACCGACACCGTGGTCATCGGCCCCGTGCAGTCAATCCTGCTCGACCCGACACTCGCCACACTCACCGGCATCCAGGACGACGCCCGCATCGAGCGCGTCAAGCAGATCATCAGTGCCACCACCTCAAAACCGATCGGCGCACATGCCGCCCTGCTCCTGCTCTACATCATCGGCATCATCGGATGCATCCACCTGAGAACCGACCTCCACATCCCGCTCGTGCTCGCCCTCCTCGGCGCCCTGCCCTGTGCCTTCGGCGCGGGCCGCACCGCTTCCGCGCTGCACCGCAGCGGCATCCGCATCAAGGGCCCCGGAGACATCCGCATACCGCCCCGATACCCTGCGATCACGCTCGACGAGGGACTGCAGCTGGCCACCATCACCCCTCAGCTGTGGCACAACCCCGACCCCGGCAGCCCGCCGGCCGGTCCGACAAACCACGCCACACCGACCTCACAGGGCCCGGCCGCCGAGACCGCAGAGCACGACGACCGCCACCGCCGCATCGCCGACATACACGCCGCGATCAACGAGCTCGACGCGGAATGGCTTGACTACCAACTGGACTTAGAGGCCTGGTTTCTCACCAAACCCCAACTGCGCAACCTCAACGACCCCGTCATCAAGGCCTACCGCGACGCCGACGCCGCCCTACGCGACCACGCCGACAACCTCACCGACCACTGCACCGACACCCAGATCACCGCCGCCGAAGACGCCGCACGCACCGCGCTCAAAGCCTGGGGGACCGCCAACCGCCACGCCCTGTCCATCGGAGTCAGCGCGCTAACCCCCTCCGAAGAGGCAGCTCTGCACACCCTGCACGGCCTCGTCGCCCAGCTCAACGACCGCGCCACTCCGAAAGCCATGTGGCCCAAACTAATCAAAGCCATCACACGCACCATGGACAAACTCACCACCGTGCCGTTCACCCTGCGCGACATCGCCAAACTGCCGGTCATCGAAGCCGAGTCACGCCTGCGGGAACTGGCCCCCTGACACCATGCCCGACCGCAGGAATGCGGGAATGAACAAACGCCATAGCGGACGCGCGACCGGCTGACGCGGCGTAGCGCCCCGAAAAATTGCTGGCGGAAATGTCGTAGACCGCTGCTACCGTTGAATCCGTGACCATGATCCGCAGCGACTATTCGACCGCCGTGATGCACAAAGCATCATCGGCGGCTTTGTCGTGCGCGGACCTCACCAACGAATTCTTCGTCCCATCGTGGACGATCCAGGCCCAGCGCCGCGGCGGCAACAGCCAGCCCAGCAGCTTCCGGTTATTCCGTCATGAGCCTTCCGCCCCACCAGTGGGCGTGCGCCCCGACCGGAAGCTAGGGCCAGAAGAACAATCTCATACATCTCTCACTATTGGTGTTTGCGCTGCTAGGAACGTCGCCTGACATTCCTATAGTTTGGTGCACCCAAACGCCAAGTCCGCCAACAATATTCGGCGAAATATTCCCTAGACAGCACCCGTTGACAGGTGCACGATGAGAAACCGCAACGCACACCAACGCGGTGTGCAACGCAGACCAGCAACCCAATCACGTTGCCGTGTCGGACCTTTGAGAACTTCACAGTGGTGGCATTCGCGCTCGTGGCGGAATACCGGTAGACGCGCCCGGCTCAAAACCGGGTGCCCATTCTGGGTGTGCAGGTTCAAATCCTGCCGAGCGCACGTATGGTGTCAGGCGCCTGTAGCCCAAATGGGAGAGGCACCGGTCTTAGGTGCCGGTCAGTGTGGGTTCGAATCCTTCCAGGCGCACAAACCATGTCGGGTCGTTGGTGAAATCGCGTATCACTCTTGGCTTTTACCCATGAGTTCCGGGTTCGAGCCCCGGGCGACCCACCAGGCGCCGTTAGCTGAGCTGGGATAGCACCAGATTCTTAATCTGGGGACGGGGGATCGAAACCCTCACGGCGCACCAACACATTTCACCAATGCCGTTGAGGTGTAACAGGTTTGCACATCAGTCTTCCAAACTGACGGAACGGGTTCGAGGCCCGTCGACGGCTCCGATGCGGCTGTGGCCGAGAGGCTAGGCAGCGGTCTGCAAAGCCGCCCACGCGGGTTCGATTCCCGCCGGCCGCTCCACCAATACGGATGTAGCTCAACTGGTAGAGCAGCGGTCTCCAAAACCGCCGGCTGCAGGTTCAAATCCTGTCATCCGTGCCAGGCATCGCGACGGCGATGCCGAAACCCTGCACAAGCGACTCCGGAGTGCACACCGGACCGCAAGCAAGTCGCCCGCCAACGCGGGTGGACAGGGCGCAGCGGGCACGCAGCGTCAGGCAGGACCAAACGGGATGTAGCTCAACTTGGGAGAGCACCCGCTTCGGGCGCGGGTTGTTGTCGGTTCAAATCCGGCCTTCCCGACGATATTTCGCCCCTGTAGCTCAGTGGGAGAGCGCCTGCCTTACAAGCAGGATGCCGGGAGTTCAATTCTCTCCAGGGGCACTGGCCCAAAAACCTTGCACGGTAGGGCAGTTCGGTCAGCCCGCCGGGCTCATAACCCGAGAGGTCGCAGGTTCAAATCCTGCCCGTGCAACCACATTTCATCCGCGACAACAACCAGAGAGGAGGCACGCGGCATGAGACAGCTCCGCCAACGTACCAACCACCGCCGGCAGACCGTCGCGGTGTACAACGCCGACTACCGCGTGCTGACCCACGTGACCTGGCAGGAGGCCGTCCGACTGCTGCTGCGGGGCTCGGTCTACGTGATCGAACGCCACAGCCCGGCCGTACACATACACAGCCCCTCGACCAGCATCGAGCTGCCCATCTCGGTCGCCCTGCGTGAATACGTCCACCTCCCGCACCGGCACACCAACCGGGTCACCCGCGAGGGAGTCCTCCAGCGCGACGGCTACACCTGCGCCTACTGCGGCGGCTACGGCGACACCCTCGACCACGTTCTCCCCGAATCCCGGGGCGGCCAGAACACCTGGCTGAACCTGGTCGCCGCCTGCGGACCGTGCAACGGCCACAAAGACAACCGCACCCCGGCCGAAGCCGGCATGCGGCTGCTCTGGGAGCCCTACGAACCCCGCGAGCGAGACCGCTACCGCGTTCCCGCGATGGCCTGAACCAACCACCCCGGCGGGGCGGACGACGAACTATGAACCACCCCGAGTTCGGTGCACACCGGTTTATGGGTATGCAGCCTCGGACTGGGCTGTGCTCGTAGCGTAGTAGACGGCCTCGTACTCGACTGGTGGGATGCGGCCCAGGCGGTGCATGAGCCGGTCGGTGTTGTACCAGTGCACCCAGTCGGCGGTGAGCAGTTCTACGTCGGTCAGCCGGTGCAGCGGGCCGCGGCGGAACGGCGAATCGTCGCGGACGGCTTCGTTCTTGTACAGCCCGATGGTGGTTTCGGCCAAGGCGTTGTCGTAGGCGTCACCGACCGATCCGATCGAGGGCACCAACCCGGACAAGGACAGGGTTTCCCCGAACTTCACCGACGTGTATTGAGACCCCGCATCTGAGTGGTGAATAGTGCTGCCGGACAACGGATTACCCTCACGACACCGGAGTTCGGCAGCATGGCGGATCGCACGCCGCACGAACGCATCGCTCTTGCCCGCCGAGCAGGTCCAACCCACAATCCGCCCGGCATAGGCATCGATGGCGAACGCGGTGTAAACGAACACCCCGCTGGCCAACCGGACGTAGGTGAAATCGGCCACCAGCAGCCGGTTGGGCGCCGAGACGCGGAACTGGCGGTCCACCAGATCCGGTGCCCGGCCCGCGGCCGGATCAGCGACGGTGGTGCGGACCTTCTTGCGCCGGGTGACCCCGCGCCAACCGTTGGCCCGCATCAACCGTTCGACGGTGCAGCGGGCCACTTCGATGCCCTGACGCTGCAGGTGGGCCCACATCTTGGTCGCCCCGTACAGCGACTCTGGGGCCCGGCGGCCGTGCTCATCGGGTTCGTAGTAGCCGGCCAGCACCTCGGTGATCGCGGTGTCCCACAGGGCCCGCGCCGACGGCGGCCGCGCCAGCCAGGCGTAGAAGGTTCTCGGGGCAATCGCACAGCCATGCTCGGACAGCACGCGGCAGATCGAAGCGACCCCGAACCGAGCACGATGCTCGGCGATGAACGAACAGATCAGCGGCGTCGCGGGTCGCTCTCCCGCGCGAAGAAACTTGTTGCCGCCTTGAGGATTTCGATCGTTTCCTCAAGCTCACGGTTCTTACGTTTGAGCTCGCGCAACTCCCGTGCGGTATCGCTGGGCACCCCGGCACGATCCCCGGCATCGACCTCGCCCTGGGTGACCCACCGGCGCAGCGATTCGTAGGACACCCCCAACCGCTTGGCGACCGCGGTTATGCAGGCCGTGCGGGTGTCGTACTCCTCGGCATGGTCAACGACCAACCGCACCGCCCGGGCCTTGAACTCCTCGTCGTACTTCTTCGGCATGATGCGAATTACCTTCCCTCGAAAGAAGGTGTGCATCAAACTCGGGGTGGTTCACTACCTGGGACGAATCGTCCGCCCCGCCCAACCCCAACCCAATGCCCCGTAGCTCAACTGGCAGAGCAGCTCCCTGTTAAGGAGTCGGTTGCAGGTTCGACTCCTGCCGGGGTAGCGCACGCGTGCGCGGCGACGCGGGAGTGTCGCGGCTGGCTGTAACCCAGTTGCCCTCGGGCTCAGGGGGTTCGAATCCCTCCGCACGCACCAATGCCCGCTGGTGTAACCGGCAGCACCGCTGACTCTGGCTCAGCTAGTTCAGGTTCGAATCCTGGGTGGGCAACGCAACACTGACCCGTGGTGTAACCGGCAGCACCGCTGATTTTGGTTCAGCTAGTTCAGGTTCGAATCCTGGCGGGTCAACCAACGGTCCGTTGGTGTAGTCGGCAGCACACCTGGTTCTCAACCAGACGGCAGGAGTTCAACCCTCCTACGGACCACCACGCCGTTGTAGCTCACAGGGAAGAGCACCCGAGTGAAGCCCGGGAGGTAGCACGTTCGATCCGTGCCAACGGCGCCAATCACCCACGCCCCGTTCGGATATGGGTTAGTCTCCTGCTCTTTCACAGCGGAGGAGCGGGTTCGAGTCCCGCACGGGGTACGACTGCCTGGTAGCTCACCTGGTGAGAGCGCCGCTCTGATAAGGCGGAGGTAGAGGGTTCAAGTCCCTTCCAGGCAACCATATTTGGCCCTGTAGAGCAGTCGGAAGCTCGCCACCCTGTCACGGTGGAGGTCGCGGGTTCAAGCCCCGTCAGGGTCGCCATGGGGTACTAGCTCATCTGGCAGAGCGCCTGCCTTGCACGCAGGATGGCGGGGTTCAAGTCCTCGGTACTCCACCAAAACAACGAATCGGGAAGTGTGGCAGAACGGTAATGCAGCGGCTTGCTAAGCCGCCGGCGCGGCAAACACCGCGCTTGGAGGTTCGAATCCTCTCACTTCCGCGTTGGCGGTAGCTCAATCGGTAGAGCGCTGGGTTGTGATCCCAGAGGTTGCGGGTTCGAGCCCCGTCCGTCACCCCAATCGTCAATGCCCCTGTAGCGCAACGGATAGCGCGCCGGTGTCCGGAGCCGGAGGCTGTAGGTTCAAATCCTGCCAGGGGCGCCACGCCCACGTAGCTCAGCACGGAAAGAGCGCCAGATTACGGATCTGGAAGCCGCAGGTTCAAATCCTGCCGTGGGCACCAACTTTCACCAAAGCCGGATTAGCTCAACAGGCAGAGCACCTATCTAGTAGGAATCGTGCAGGTTCAAGTCCCGCATCCGGCACCCCCAATGCCACCACTGTCAGGGAGGGCAGCGCCACGGCGTGCAAAGCGGCTTCGAAACCCGTGCCAGGTCTAACAGCCTGATGGTTCAATTCCATTGTCCTCCGCCACCTTCCACCGCCTCCGTAGCTCAAATGGACAGAGCGGCGAGCTTCTACCTCGCGACCGGTGCGGGTTCGAGTCCCGCCGGAGGCTCAATCGTCGATCCCACCGGAATATCACAGTCCATCGCGCGGCCGAGCTGGCCGGCTAGCGTCCCCGCGCCGTGAAGTACACGACCACCGGGTCCGGCCAGGCCTCCTCGTCCGGCTCGCAACTGAACAACACGGGCACCCGGACAGGGGACTGTCCGGTCAGCCCAGCAGCGACGTCACGTGCAGCGTCCCGCCGCATGCTGCAGGTCAAGATGTAGCCGGGGAAGTGCAGTCCCACCCACGCTGTTCCCTCGCTCGGGCCCGGGCGCGCCTCCAGCGGATGTGCATTCCAGAACTGATCCGCCCGCATGTTCACATGAATCCCATTGACCGACAGGAGGTCGTCGACACGCCACCACTGGTCACTGACGAGCTTCTCGGCGAGCTCGCCGACATCAGCCTCAGCGATCACCACCGTCAGCGGTTCGCGCGGGTGCCACGTGAGCGCGGCCGGCAGTGTTTCGCGATCGGCCACCTGGCGTGCCCCCTGTCAGTACGGGCGGTGTTCGGCGACGTATGCCGCCGCCTGATTGGTTGCCCCGCTCGGCCAGACGTGGATGGTCTTGCGATCGGCTTCGGCGGCCTCGGCCATCAGCCGGGCAGTCATCTCGTCATCGGACACGAAATTGACGCAGTCCGGCTGCCGCGTGTGGTCGTAGACGCCGTGTGCCGTGCGGTTGTCGCACCAGCCGTAGTCGCTTCTATCTGCCATGATTTCCGCCCCTCACATGCTGTTCTGTGTCCAGGTACACCCAATGTATCACCGATGTGACACATTAGTGATACATTGGGTGGATGAGTGAAACCGTCGGCATCCGCGAGCTACGCACCAACACCGCGGACATCATCACCGCCGCCGAAGCTGGCCAGGAATTCCACGTCACCGTCCGCGGCAAAGACACCGGCGTCGTCATCACCAAACAACCCGCAACACCGCCGGCCGAACGCCGCCGCGGCATCACCCTCGCCCAAATCAAGCAAGCCGGCCTCTACACCCGACCAACATCACCAGGCTACGAGCAGGCCATGCTGGAAATGGTCGAGCGCGGCCGCGACGCCGCCGGCCGGGTCGGGGACCGCGACCAGTGAGAATCCACCTCGACACCAACCTGCTCATCCAGACACCACGCTGGGAACGCCTACCCGCCGGCGATCATGAATTCCTTGTCTCCGCGATCGCGTTCGCCGAATTCAGCGAAGGCACAGCGCATTCCAACCCAGCCATCGCCGCCCACGCCGCCATCGAGCTCATCCAGCACCGATCAACCTACGGCGACGGCCTCCCGTTCACCCAGCGCGAGGCGGACATCTACCGAGAACTCTGCGACCTCGTCGCCACCGCTGGCCGGACCCCCGGCGGCAAGCGCCGCGTCGACCTCATGATCGCCGCGATCGCCATCGGCGACGGCGCGGCCCTCGCCACACGCAACACCACCGACTTCGACGGCCTACAACCATTGCTCAGCGTCATTACGCTGTGAGACATCAAGCGGCCCAAAAAGGAAACACCATGGCACGCAAGCGAATCCCCGCCATATCGGCGAAACGCGCTTACGCCACGCTTGACGACTTCCTCAAGTCCACGAGTGCTAAACGACCCTTACCGGACCACTTACGCACAATCGTCGAGCGTGAACGCGACACCCTCTACCTCCACCTGGGAAACCACGAAGACCCCGAGCGATACATGCTGGCGGCGCCTGGACCGGTGCTGGCCATCCTGACTGACCAGCCCACCACCACCGTCTCTGACGCCGACCTACCAGAGCGGGTCCGCACTGTCATGGACACCATCAAGCGGCCGGCACGCGTACGCCCCTTCGTCTGGGTGCCCGTAACACTTCTGGTGGCGGTTGGAGTCGTTGTTTCATACGCAATCCACATGCCTCTCAACCCGATGCTGCTGACATTCCTCGTACTCATATTCGGAGCGGTGGGAGCGGCCGGAGTAATTCGGCCGAAAGACGACCCGCCCTACCACCAAATCGACTTCGCTGACGCCCTTGCCCTGGCCCAGTACCGCCGCCAGCCCACCATCCCCGCATCAGCACGCCTGCGCCTGAACCCCCCGACCGGCCAGAAAGACCTGCACAAGCCCATCGCCGAGCCGCCCGCCAAGCGCATCACCGGCCAGCGAGCCAAGCGCATCGCCGAAGTGCATGCCGCCCTCGCCGAGCTCGACCAAGAGTGGCTCGAATACGAGCTAGACCTGCGCGCCTGGTTTCTCACCAAGCCCCAGCTGCGCAACAGCGACGATCCCGCCGTAGCCGCATACCGCGACGCATACGTCACGCTGCGGGACAAAGCCGCCGAATTGACCGACAGCGCAACGGAAAGCCAGATCGACGATGCCCAGCGCGCAGCCCGCACCGCATTGAAAACCTGGCATGACGCAAACGCGCTCGCCCTGGAGCGCGGCGTCAACGACCTCAGCCCATCGGAAGAGGCAGCACTGTCCCGTCTCTACGGTCTAGTCAGTCAGCTCAACGACCGCTCCACACCAAAAGCCATGTGGCCACATCTCATTACGGTCATTACCCGCACCATGGACAAGCTCACTACCGTGCCATTCACCTTGGACTACATCGCTGGGCTACCTGTCATCGAAGCCGAATCCCGCCTCCAAGAACTCGCCCCCGGCAGCTTCCGCGCTGCACGGCATTCGCATAGCGTGAGCCAAACAGACCACACCGCAACCGGACACACGCCATGGGCCAACTGAACGTCAACCCTGCCGACCTCCTCCGCGTCGCCGCCGACTACGCCGAGCTGCACGCCCGCGCCGCCACCATCAGCCCCCAGGCCGCCGCCGAGGTCCAGCGCATCAGCGCCACCCACGGCCCAATGGGTTATCCCGTCGCCGTCGGCATCGTCACCAACCTGGCCCGCCAACAAGCCGCCCTCGACGCCAAGACCGCCCAATTCGACCAGTACAGTCAACGCTTCACCGAGCACGCCGCCACCTACCGCAACCAGGACAGCGAGGCCGCGAAGACCTACGTCGCGCCGGCCGACCTCCTCGACTACACCGAAGGCAAGCTGCCCCCGCTGCCGGTCGGCCGCGTCATCTGCAAACCCATGCTCGGCGGCTTCCGCTGCTCAGAATTCCTCCCCGGCGGCATGGTTTACCACTGGCTCAGCCCCGCCGACCTCTCCGGCTACTGGCCCGATTTCCCCGACTAAACGGAGCCCACCATGACCAACCCCAACGACACCGACGCTGAACTCACGGCCCTGTACGAGAAGTACGCCACCCACATCCGACCGCTCATCACCCAGACCGACGACCACACATGGCGTGCCCAATACCCCGGCGTCCACTGGCATGTGACCGCCGACAGCGAACAGGCCGCCGCGGACGCGATCTCCACGGAGGCGCTCCGCCGGCTCGACGCCGGCGAGCCCGACGCCGAACCACCGCACGATCTGCTCATTCGACACCTCGCACACCCGATTCCCGGCGTCTACGCCTTGGACCGAGAGTTGTTCCTGCACTTGCGCACTCACGCAGGACACGCGGAAACCCAGAAGGCGTTCGAGGAAGCCGAGCGCCGCCGCGCCGCCGGCAAGTCGTACACGATGGCCGACTACCTCGCCGAGCACCCCGCGAGCAAGCAATCCTGACGTTTCACCTTTTTCGCGCGGGCGTCGTGCCTGCGCCCGCAGTGATTGGCCATCGTGTCCGATCTCTGTCATAACCTCAGGCCTGCACGAATAAATCGGTGGACAGCCACCGCACCCTAGAGATGAACCCCTGAGTCAGGAGACCTACGGTGGATGCCACCGCCGCCACGAACATCGCTACCACGCCCACCGGTGTGGTCATGTTCGACGTCGACTCGACACTGGTCCAAGGCGAAGTCATCGACATGCTCGCCGCCAAGGCCGGCACCGAAACCACCGTTCGGCGCATCACCGAAGCCGCGATGCGCGGTGATATCGACTTCACCCAATCGCTCACGCAGCGCGTCGCTACCCTCGCCGGACTCGACGCCCGCGCACTGAACGACGTCGCCGACACCCTGCAACTGACGCCGGGCGCTCGCACCACCATCCGAACCCTGCGCCGGCACGGCTACCACTGCGGCGTCGTCACCGGTGGCTTCACCCAAGTCATCGAAAACCTCACCCGCGACCTCGAACTCGACTACGTGCAGGCCAACAACCTCGAAATCGTCGACGGCAAGCTCACGGGCCGAGTCGTCGGTCCCATCGTCGACCGAGCCGCCAAAGCGACAGCCCTGCTCGAGTTCGCCGCCCAGGCCGGCGTACCCATCACCCAAACCGTTGCGGTCGGCGACGGCGCCAACGACATCGACATGCTCACCACCGCCGGGCTGGGCATCGCCTTCAACGCCAAACCCGTTCTCCAGGCTGTCGCGGACGCCACCGTATCGTCGCCAGGCCTCGACGCCATCTTGTTCGTTATGGGCCTGCACGCGCACACGTTCGCGGCATCATCCTGAATGCGGCCGTGGCCGTCAGCTGTCGCCTGGCCGGGCCGCGCCCGATTCGTCAGCGGTCTCGCTGAGCACTTGAGCTAAATCAGCGACCGTCTTTTTCGCCCGAGTGAGAGCGGCCGCGCTGTCGAGCTGCGTCATCGCGCCGTTGAGAATGCCCAGAGCCTGGATGACCTGATCGCGGATGTCAGTCAACGCGTTCTGCCCTCGCACCGACTCGGAATCACGCAGGACCGCCCGTACCGCAATCTGCGCCACAGCCCGAACCGAGTCGGTCAGGGTGAGAATCTGGTCCATCGGTCCACCGTGGGCACGATCGACGACCTGGCGCAGATCGTCTGGGTCGACGTTGTACACAGCCGCCAGGCGGTCCACCGTGCTTTCGGGCGGCCGAGTGCGGTACAGCTCCCACTTGCCCACTGAGGTGGCGTCGACCCCCACCTGTTCCGCGACATCGGGTTGGGTAAGTCCCGCAGCGAGACGGTAGTGGCGCAGAGTCCACTCGCCGGCTGGAGGCAGGTTGAGGAAATCTGCGACCGGCCTGTTGAACACGGCGGCGATGCGGGCAAGGCCTTCCATCGAAGGTGATTTCCTGCCGGTGCGCATCGCGCTGACCATATTGACGCCGACTCCGAGACGATCGGCAACATCCTGGCGAGTCAATCCGGACCCGTCCATGGACTCGCGGAACACCTGCGCCGCGAACATGCCGGCGGTGCTATCAGACATCGTCGCGCAGGGTTGTCATCCAGGCCCTCATCGTCGTCAGCCTAACGCTGCGATCCTCGCCGGCTGGGAAGGTCGTCGAGATCGGTGGCGCGATAGCCGCAGCTCACCAGCTGAATGCGACAATAGAGCGCCATTGCAGCGCTGTTCTAGACATCTCCATGGCGGAGCATCGTTCCTCCAAGCGCTACCGGCGGACGCCGGTCCAAAAATCCGAGCTGCATGAACATGGCTATGCAACAGGGCGGTTCAATGCATGAAGCCGAGACCCTCGTGCAGCTGCGACCACTCATCGGTCTCGTGCGAAAGATCTAGCCCAGCGCCGGACAAGGGTGTTATGGTCCTGTCGACATCAACACATCCCCGAGCCGAGTAGACAGAGGCGACCGTGGGCATCTCCACGACAAGCACCCCCGCGGTCCAGCGCCGTCGCTGCCGCAACCACACAGGCCCCGCCCACTCCGTTCACCGCGCCCACTACCGCGGCCCCCGGCGGACACATCAGCCAGGCGACGTCGCCACAGCGGCACTCACTACCGGGCCCCAACCACCCGGACCATCCACCACCAACCCACAAGGCAGTGGCCATGCCCACAGCCAATGACCTGACCATCGCCGGCGCCCTGTTCGTCGAACTGTGGGGCGCCGGCTACCTGGTCATCGGCCTGACCCGAGCGCTCAAACGCAGAAACCAGAAACCAACAGGGGGACAGAACCAGCCATGATCACCACATCCTTGCTACGCGCAAAAATGGCCGTCGCGACATCAGCCATCGCTCTATCAGCGCTGACACCCGCAGCGCACCAAACCATCTCGGCACCGCACCCCGCCCCGCCGGCCGCCCCGCCAACGGTGTCCATGGCCGTCGAACTCGCTGCCTCGATCACCTCCGACGGGTCATCGCAGACTGTCGGCGTCGCCGACGCCTACCTGTACACGCTCAACCAAACCCAACTCGTCAACCAGCTCAACGAAATTCGCAGCCTCGGCGTCACCGACCTGCGAATCGTGGTGCCCTGGATATACATCCAGCCCACCAGCGCCACCACCTACAACTGGGGCCAGATGGACAACGTCATCAACACCGCCCACGCGATGGGCTTCACCCTGACCGCCTCCATCACCGGCAACCCCACCTGGGACGGCACCCCACTGGTCGGTGCACCAAACCCCAACACCTACGCCACATTCGCCGCGGCAGTGGCCCAGCGCTACGCCAACCAGATCAACGCATATGAGGTGTGGAACGAACCTAATGCGGTGACATTCATGGCACCCAGCGACCCGGCGACATACACCGCCATACTCAAAGCCGCGTACACCGCCATCAAGGCGGTCAACCCCAGCGCCACCGTCATCGCCGGAGTACTCGGCGCAGTCACCACCGTCCCCGGCATGTCCGTATCACCCCAGCAATTCCTCGCAGGAATGTATGCCGCTGGCGCCCAGGGCTTTTTCGACGCACTGTCATTCCACCCCTACAACTACACCCTCCCCTTCAGCGCCGGAGCAGGCATAGCCAACTCACCGCTGGAGCAAGTCAAAGCCCTGTACGCGCTGATGACAGCCAATGGCGATGCCGCCAAACAGATTTGGGCAACCGAGTTCGGCAACCCCACCATGCCCGGCGGCATCACCCAGACACAGCAAGCGCAGATGCTCCGCGACTTCGTGACCGCCTGGTCCAAACTCAGCTTCGCCGGCCCCTCGTTCGTCTACACCGCCAACGACCTGAACACCGGCTACCTACTCGACGAAAACAACCTGGGATTGTTCACCACCGACGGCATTCCCAAACTCGCCGCCCAGACCCTCGCAGCGCTGATCAAGCAGCTCGCCGCCGGACCGCTGCCCGCCTACACCGCGCCGCAACTGCCTGCCGCACAAACACTGTGGATACAACTGGTCTCATTCTCGCTGTCCGTCGTCAACGAGGCCCTGCTGATCCCCAACATCGTCACCAAGGCGCTCTACAACGCCGCCCCCGCACCGCTGCAACAGGCATTCAGCACCGTCGCACACGCCGTGTCCCTGGCCGCAGCACAAACCCTCAACGCCATCACCCCGGCAGCCGAAACCGGCATCAACATGCTCATCAACTTCCCGACCAGCCCCCAGGCCGCCGCCCACGCACTGGGTGCCAGCTTCTACGGCACCGAGGTCACCATCGCGCGGGCGCTGGCGTCCGTGGGAATCGGCGCAGCACCTAAGCCAGCGCCGGCGCCAACCCCCGCGGCTACGTCGGCGATCGCCACGACAGCGGTCGCCCCCAAGCCCATCGCGCAGACCACCGAGGCAGGAACTGCACCGAAACCGACAACTGAGCCGGCTTCGAGCGCCGGCACGACCGCCACGGGCGAAAGTGGCAGCACGCGTACAGATTCCAAGTCAACAGCCCCAGCACCGACCGCAGCGCCGGTGGGAGCCGCCGCGCCGAACCCATCGCCGGCGACGACCCCCACCTCGAGCACGCCGCCGGCAACGACCGCTACCGGCAGTGCAACGGCCCATCCCGCATCGCCGGCGACAGCAGCACCTGTTGGCGCCACCGCAACCGGAGCGCTGGCCAAACCCGCCGCAACTCCTACATCAGCGACACCGTCGAAGACTGCGGCAACCCAGGGCGCCGGGGCAACCACACACCCAACCCCGAGCTCTAAACCCACGAAGTCGACCTCGGCCACAGGTTCCCAGCGAGATGGCGGTTCAGCGGCCGCGGGGAAGCACTCGAACGTGGCTCGGGACTAGGGCACCCCGAAGGCCGTAAACTCACACCCTATAGCACTGGGTGCTATAGTTCTCTTGTGAGACGCCGCGACCTCCTCCACCAAATCATGACCACAACGGGCACCAGCCAATCCCAGCTCGCCCGACTCAGCGGCGTGCACCAACCCAGCATCAGCCAATTCCTCACCGGCAAAATCGATTTCAGCGACGACCAAATCGACCGCCTCCTAGCCTGCATGGGCTACCGCCTCGAAGTCACCCACCACGCCGTCGAACCGGACCTCACCCGATCCGAACGCCGCTCCTGGAGCGTGCACCGCCAACTCGCAACACACCTCACCCAAAAGTCCCTAACCGATTGGCGCCCAACCATCCTCGCCAACCTCAACCGACTCCGCGCCGGCGTACGCGGCCAACCGCACCTCGCCAACATCGACCGCTGGCAACACATCGTCGAAACCAACGACCTCCCCGCCCTCCGCCGCGCCCTCACCGGCCTGGACCGCGACGCCATCGAAATGCGCGAAGTGACCCCCATGGGCGGACTCCTCCCCGACGACGAGCGCCAGTTCGCACTCCGGAGCGCCGTCTGATGCGACGCGCCCAACTCGAACACGCCATCCGCGCCGCCTGCCAGATCACCGGCCAAACCGAAGTGATCGTCATCGGATCCCAAGCAATCCTGGGCACCTACCCCGAATACGAACTACCGCACCTGGCCACCAGCTCACTCGAAGTCGACATCCTGCCCATCACCGACGACAACGACACCACCATCGAACTCGCCGACATGATCGTCGGCGTCGCCGGCGAACTCTCACCCTTCGAGCAGCTCCACGGATTCAGCATCGACGGCGTCGACCTCACCACAGCGGCACTGCCCGAAGGATGGCGCGACCGCCTCGTCAAGGTGCAAAACGCCAACACCGCACCACCATCGGGCCACCCACAATTCATCGGCTGGTGCCTCGACAAAGAAGACCTGTGCGTAGCCAAGCTCTGCGCATTCCGCCCGAAAGACCGCAACTTCGTCGACGCCCTCCTCCAAGAGCAGCTCGTCGATCCCAATGTCATCGCCGAACGACTTCCAACAGTCGACTCCCGCTACTCATCGGCCGTCACCACCGCCACCCGCTGGCTCGAATACCGGATCAACCAGGCCGCCGAGGGCAACAACACCGCAGGTGCCGAATGAACATCGACGTCGACTACGGCAACAGCCAAGCACTAGCCGACCTACGCGCACCAGCAGACGACTTCTTCTGCATCGGCGGGTGGCTGGCTGGCGACAGGTTGTGGCGTGGAAGCCCGTTGCATTAGCTGCGGGAGGAAACGCCACATCTCCTTTCGGAGGGGTGTCGGTGGGTGTGGTTATCGTGCGGGTGTGTCGCGTTACAGGTTGTTGCCCACTGCTGAGCAGGTGGTGGCGTTGGCCGAGCATTGCCGGCAGGCCCGGTTCGTGTGGAATCTGGCGGTGGAGCAACAGGGGTTTTGGCGGCCGGGCCGTAAAGCGCCTGGCTACAACGAACAAGCAGCGCAGCTGACCGAGGCTCGGGCCGCCTTCGCGTGGTTGGCGGCCGGGTCGCAGACCGTGCAACAGCAAGCGTTGCGGGATTTCGCGCAGGCGATGCGGAACTTCTTCGCAGGTACTCACCGGCGCCCGACGTGGCGCAAAGCCGGTGTGCATGAAGGTTTCCGGCAGGTGGCGGTCAAACCGCATCACGTTGTGCGGCTCAACCGCCGCTACGGGCAGGTCCAGGTGCCCAAGGTTGGTTGGGTGCGGTTCCGGCTGAGCCGCCCGGTCCCCGAGGGAGTGAAGTCCTACCGGATCACCCGGGATCGGGGCGGCCGCTGGCACATCGCGTTCGCGCACGTGCCCGACCCGATCGCCGGGCCACGCGATGGCAGCGTGGTCGGGATCGATCGGGGCGTGGCCGTGTCGGCGGCCCTGTCCACTGGCGAGCTCCTGCATGCTCCGGGCTTGACTGGTGGTGAGGCCAAACGGTTGAAGGTGTTGCAACGCAGGCTTGCCCGCGCGCAGCGGGGCTCGAATCGGCGTGCGAAGACGAAGCTGGCGATCGCTAGGCTGCGGGCCCGCGAGACTGACCGTCGCAAAGATTGGGTGGAAAAGACCAGCACCACTATCGCCCGCCGCTTCGAGACGATCCGGATCGAGGCCCTCGATGTGCGGGCCATGACCCGCAGCGCCAAAGGAATGGTCGACCGGCCGGGAAGCAATGTTGCGCAGAAGCGTGGGTTGAACCGGTCGATCAGCCGCAGCGGCTGGGGCCTGTTGGCGGCCCGGCTGCAGCACAAAGGATTTGGTCGGGTTGAGCAGGTCCCGGCCGCGTACACGTCGCAACGATGCTCCGCGTGCGGGCATATCGCATCCGAGAACCGCAAGAGCCAAGCGGTTTTCGCGTGCGTGGCCTGCGCGGCGGGGCCGTGCAACGCCGACGTGAACGCCGCACGCAATATCGCCGCCGGACGGGCGGTGACCGCACGGGGAGACCTCGGCAACAGCCGGTCTGCGAACCGTGAACCTCAACTCGATTCTCCTGCCGCATAGGTAGTAGATGTTGGGTTGGAATCTCCCGGCTACAGCCAGGAGAGGACGTCAACTGCGTACGCCGCTAGGAGAAAAGAGAGCGGACGATTCCGACTTTTTGCAGGTAATCGCAGAGCACGCGGTGATAGCAGAACTCGGGGAGGAGGACAGCAGTGGCGGATCAGAAGAATCAGGCGCAGAAGCCCCGTATCAGCCCTGAGGTCCTGAAAGCGGCCGCGGAAGCTGCCGTGGCAGCGAGCAAGCGCACAGGTCGGCCGGTTGATCCCCGAGTGAAGGCCGTCGCCAGGCCGCAGATGACAGATCCGAGCCGACCGCCGGTGGTGCGCAGCCTCGCTGTGCGCAAGGCCCGCGATTAGCTGCCTGCGCCGCCGTCAGTGATTGGCGGGGCAGTACGCACTCCCGTCGTGCAGGTAGAACGTCTTGTGGCTGTCGGTGTCTTCGGGATCGCCCTCGAATCCCCACTCGCCCCTGGGACTGCTCCACAGGGCACCGTTGACCAGCGTTTGCGGACTATGGCTGCCGCCGGTGACCTGGATGTCGGCCTTTTTGGATCCGTCATTCGGCCGGGTTGAGGTCACTTGGGTGCCGTCTGGTGCGGTGATTAGGATTTTCAGCTGGTCGCCGGTCTTGCTGCAGAGGAGCTTGACGTCGGTGGTGGCGTAGGTCTGCCCGTAGATGTCGACCTTGTCGGCGTTGCCATAGAACTCGCCGGGCCAGGACTCGGTCTTTGCCCCGCATCCGGCGACGACTGCTGCCGTGAGCGCGGCGATGATGATCTTTCGCATTTTTACCCCCCAGATCATTTAACTGTCTAACTGGTGGTGCATGTCCGCCGTTCCTGGGACAATGGCCAGCATGGGGGCGAAATCGAAGCTTCAGATCGAGACCGACGTACTTCACGCCGCGGCCGGCAAGGCCTCGGCGACGCTGGCTGCTAGCGCGCCAAAGCCGATCCCACCGCCTCCGCCTACCGCCGTCTCGCAGCTCGACGCCGCCCTGGTCCTGGTCTCCACCAGCTCCGAAGCCCTCGGCACCAAGGTGGATACCAACGACGTCACTTGGGCGACCCGGCAGTCGGAGCGGCTGACCGCGGGGCCGCCGGCGCTGCAGCAGCAGGACGTCCAGGGCGCCGCCGACATCCAGCGCGCCGCACAGTTCCCGATCACCCGGGTTCCGATGCACATCGGACCGAACGACACCACCAAGGTGTGGACGACGTAAGTCGTCATCCAACAGCTACAGGAACCGGAGCCTTACATGTCGATCGCGCCGCCCCCGGCCTACCCGACGTGGCCGCCCCAGCAGTACCCGCCGTACCCGGCACCGACGAAGCGCCGGCTGTGGCCCGCTGCTGCCGCGGCCGCGGGTGCCGGCGCGCTCGTCGCCGGTGTCATCACCACCGCCATCACCCTGTCGGTCACCTCCCCGGCCACCCCTCACAATGCGGCTCCCACCGCGGAGACCGTGACGGTGACGGCCGCCCCGCCGGCACCCCCGGCGCCGCTGCCCGCCGCTCAGGCTGACGCGCAGACCTGCCACGCCTGGGGCACCACCGACACGATGTTCACCGCGGCTGCGGTCGCCCAGAGCGTCATCCCGCAAGGAATGACGATCACCAGCCCCGAGGTCCAGACCAACCCGACGTGGAAGGCTGGCGTGATGCGGGCCAGCGAGATCTACGGGCAGGCCGCCAATTCCTTGGAGTCGCAGATTGCTCCTGGCACCAGCTCGATGCTGGCTGGCGTTGCACAGACCACCGTCGGGTCCCTGCGCACGCTGAGTGAGTCGTTCAAGGCTTTTGACCCCGCCAACGGGGGCGCCGTGTCGATGTACCAGGCCAATCAGAAGGCGATGGACTGGCTGTGCCGATGACTCACAAATCTTTTGGTGTGGATACGGCATTCCCGCCACCGCCGCCGCCCCAGATGCCGGGGTACCCGCCGCTGCCGCCCGGCCCTCCGGCCGGCGGTAGTCGGCGGTGGCCAGTGCTCGTCGGTGCTGCAATCGTCGGCGCGGTTGTCTCCGCCGTCGCGGCATTCGCGATCACGACACAGGCTCGGGACACCACGGTGCAGGGGCTACCTGCACCGACGACGGTCACCGTCGCGGCGCCGACTCCGGCGCCACCAGTTCCACTGCCGACCACAGAAGCCGATCGCCAGACCTGCCAGCAGGGCTGGATTCCAGCGGGGAACCTGATTGACCAAGCTCTGGCTGCGGTCCGCACCCTGCCGGACGGTATCAAGGTCGGCGATCCGGCGGTCCGCTCAAACCCAGACTGGACTGCTGCTGTTCGACGAGCTGCTGACGCATACCAGCAAGCGGGTGACGCCCTGGCTGGCAGCATCGCGCCGGGGACTACTCCGGCGTTGGCTGAGGCAGGTCGGACTGCGGTCAATTCGCTCCACCTGTTGGCCTCCGCGATGAGGACTGGCGACCCAGCGACTGGAAATGCGGGCGAAATCGTCAACACTTCCGGCTCGCAGGTTGGCCACCTGTGCCAGCGCCTGGCGCCGTAACGAAAGGGGCTCCAAGCCTTGGGATTTGGTGAGGTCTCGATGCCGATGACTGAGCACTCGGCGGAGATTCTGGCGGGAGCGTGGCCATCGCAGAGTGTGATGGCCTGGTCGGGCTATTCGATGGCGTGGTCGCAGGCTGCCAACGCGTTGTTCACTCAGCTTGATGTCCAGATGGACATCAAGACGTCGATGGTAGGGATGGACGGGTACCTGATCGACACGCTGCAGCAGCTGGCGCGCGGGCGTGAGACGACGCTGCAGAACCGGATCGAGGCCTATCGGCACATCTCGAAAAAGGCGCATCTGGCCGCGAGCGAATTGCAGTCCACCAAAACCGAATTGGCAGACATCGTCAATACGACCGAGGACAACATCAAGCAGCTGAGAGAACTTGGTGAGGCGCAGAAGGCTGCGATGCCCACGGCCGCGCCGGCCATCGACGCGTTCGTGAAGGCCTGCGAGCAAGCCGCCGTTGCGGCCGCGAAAGCCCAGGCGCACGCGCGAGACCTGCAGGGCGCCACAACGGTTACTGCGCTGTCGAATGACATTGCTCAGTGGTCTGAGCCTTACATCAATAGCAAGATGCCTGATGGCGCCGGAGCCCCACCAATGGGGGCACCTGCAGCGCCGGCAGCGCCGCAGTTCACTCCTCCCGCGAATGGGATGGAGCGGGGCGGCAATAACGTGCAGCCGACTGGCTACAAGACCGACAACATGACGGACAAGCTGCCCGACTCGCAGCAAAACAATGCAAGTAATAACGCGAAGGACGGCGCGCAGAACACGCAGAAAAGCGTTCAGCAGACGGCGATGCGTACGGACACCGATCCAGCGAAAGAGGCTGCGACGCAGCAGAAACCGTCGAATCCTTCGCCGATGTCGTCGGCTCCGTCTTCGCCGGCCAGCTCCGGTGGCGGTAGCAGTTCGGGTAGTAATCCGGCGTCGGGGATTTCGCACATGATGCGACCGGCGTCGTCGGGCAGCTCGTCGCCGGCCTCGTCATCGTCGCCGGCGTCGTCAGGTGCCGGCAGTGGTGCGAATCCGGCGAATGCGGCGCAGTCGAGCCAGCTGGGCAATGCGAAGCCGACGCCGAATGCTGCTGGGGCGGTTCCGGGTGGTGCGAACGCCGCGGCCGCGTCCGGTGCGGGTGCGGCCGGTCGCGGGTCCGGGCTGGCCGGTCTTGGGTCCGGTATCGCTGAGTCGTCCGCGCGGCTGGCGTCCGGGGCGGTGAACACGGCGTCGAACGTCGCGTCGGGTGCGGCGAATGTGGGCTCCAACGTTGCCCAGAACGCGATTTCGCATGCGGCTGGTCAGGTTGCACCGGCGTCGTCTCCGGCTGGCACGACGATGCCGGCAGCGGCCACCCCGGGTGGTGGTGGGCCGATGATGATGGGCGGCGGTGGCGGTCCGGTCGGTGGCGGTGGTTCGTCGACAGTGACCCCGGTGACGAGTACTCCATCGAGCGGTACGCCGTCGGTGAATGGTGGTCCCGGGTCGACGCCGGCGGCCGCGCAGACGCCGACCTCGAGTATTGGTGGTGCGGCGCCGCAGGCTGCGGGTTCGCAGTTCGCGCCGGTCCCGATTGATCAGCCTCGCGGGGTGCGTGGCATCGGTGCTGACGGTGCCAGCGGCGACGCGCTGTTCAGTCAGGCGGTGACGGCGGGGCAGGACGTGGTGTCGGCGATGGTCGCGCAGACGATCGGCACCGGGTACATCGCGATCCACTACGCGGTGGCGCTGGTGTACGAGCGGGGCGGCACGGTGTCGGCGTGGATGGCCACCAGCGAGGGCGCGTCGTACATCCCGATGGGCGTGCGAGTTCCGCGGGATGTGCAGATGTCGATCAACGACCCCATCGTCGGGCACGAGTTGTGGCAGGCCTCCGCGGCGTCCGGCGGCGCCAACCCGCTTGAGGTGGTTGTGCGCCAGGCCCAGGCCCGCGAGATGGCGGCCCCGGGTGGCCGAGTCCTAGCGATCGCGTCCTCGCTGCCGATCCATCAGGTGATGGACTGGGCCAGCGAGGTGGGTGCGCGGCCGGTGTCTGTGGATCCGAAGTCGGTGGCCCCGATCACCGCTGCGGATATGGCGATGGCGCACCGCTGCGCTGTGGCGATGCCATGGGAATGGCGGCAGGCCAACGCATTTGATACCAGTGATCGGATGCGGGTCGCGCAGCGGCATATGCACATGGCCGCCAGCGCGGGGCACCTTTCCAGCGGCGCCGCCGAAGAGATCATGGACTTGTTCGAGCTGGGCCAGCCGATCGACGAGAAGCTGTGGCGCGACGTCGAGCGCGCACGGTTCACGTCGCTGATCGAGTACGAGATGGCGGTCAAGTCCGCCGGCCAGGGTGGCGCGGAGCCCGCTCGGGCGTTGGCGTCGGCCCGGGCCGCGGAGGTGGTGCTGTGCCTGCGGAATCACTCGACCGCTGAGGGATGCGCGGACCTGCTGTACTCCACGCGGTTGGCGGGTGCGCCGTTGGAGCCTGCGGCGGCGGTCGCGTAGTTCCGTTGCGTCAGAACACTATTGGCGGGCCGGTTGCGGCTGTTTTCCCGAGGAGAGACACCATGGCTGCTGGCCGCCAGTTCGCCGTCCAGTTCCTTGGCGAGACGAAACGCGTTGTCGCCGGCCGGATCAACGAAGCGGGCGACGGCCTCGTCGAGCCCACGGACGACGTCAGCGACAACGCGGTCCAGGCGGTCGTCGAGTACGTGATCCACAATTTCGATGGCGCCGTGGAAGTTGACTACCCCGACGGCGTGACCTACCAGATTCAGGTGGTCAAGATCGGGCCGCGACACGCGGATGGGTCACGCTTCGGTCTGCACCCAGGCGGCATGATCGTCGGCTACACCGATCAGGTCGACGCCGAGCGATGACCACAACGTGGCTGTCGGCTGCGGCGTTGGTCGTGGCGATCGGCACAGCCCTGTGGTCGGGCTGGTACGCGCAGCGGACTGCCTCGCGCCGCGAGTTGCTTAACTGGCGGCGCAGTGAATTGCTCAAGGCGACAAGTGAATTGGCTCAACTGTCGTTGCATCGGCAGGCCGTGCTCGAAGCAGCGCTTGACGGCATGATCCCGCCCGGGATCGGACCGCCGGTCGATCCGTTCAACACCGCAGCGACGGGCGGTCCACATCCGCGGCACTCAGTGGACCAGATGCTGGTCATCGTCGAGCGGATCGAGCTGCTCGATAGCACGCTCGCCGAGGTAGCTCGCCGCCTGGCGGAAGCACATCGGCAGGCGATGATCAACGCTGATGTCGAGTACGCGGACTCGGGGAACGCGCTCAGCCATTGCGATGCGATGGTCGTCGACCGGGACGACCTCAAGTCTCTGCACACGGAGCTCACGCAGTCTTTCCGTCGCGCTGTCGCGCTCGAACGGTAAGCCGCGGGGGGTCAGATTCGATCGTGAAGCCCACGGATCATGGACATGGAATGTCAGCTGGTGGGGATACCGTTTGATGTATGGGCGGGGAACAGCAGTGGCGCGATCTGTCGCGCTGGTACGACGCGTATCTGACGGTCGACCGGGTAGCGCGGTATCTGGGAGGTGCCGAGGGTTCCCTGGCGGCGGATTTCTTTGCCGCGAAGCCGGATCATGGTCGGCGGTACAGCCTGTCAGAAATTCTCCACTTCGTGCATGAACGTGGTGGTGGTGGTGAGGTACCGCGTTTGTTTCCGCTTTCCGATGAGCGCGGGCCAGCGCGGCTACTGCACACCAGCCACGTTCTGATCGCCGAATTGGACGCGGAATTCGTGGTGCACACCTGGGACCCCCGTGATGGCCGCGGCGTGATCGCGATCGGGTATCCCGTGCGCGATTCGGTGAAAACTCTGGGCAAGCCGGCTGCGGAGGCGCTGCTGGGGATAACCGGGGCCAGTGCTGTCGCGACCCTGTGTGGCGGTGATGTGCCGATCCGGCCCGGCTATGAGACGCCGCAACCCGGTGTCTGGGTGGCCGAGGCGCGTGTGTCGCAGGCGATGGACCAGGTGAGTATTTGCACGGAGCGGTTCGGGTGGGGCGATTTGAACCACCTGCTGCGGACGTCCTTGCCGTACTGGCCTTATGGGCTGCGGGATCGTGAGGCCATGTTGGCGTGGCGGCCGGGGGACCGCCCGACTGAGGTCGCATTGGGTACCAAGCGGCGCGATCCTGCGGCTCTGGGTGCGGCTATCGCGGCCGCTGGTGCCGCACCGATCGTCGATGACATTATTGGCCGCCTGCGCTGCCGCATGCAGCAGGCGATCTGGGAGGTCAGCGCATGCGACCCGGCCTCGGGGGGTTACCGCTATGCGGGCCTGTTGGACCTCAATGTGGCCGCAGTGCCGGCGTATGTCCCTGATCCTGGGTGGATAAGTCCCGGGGAGGTGACACTGCTGCTGCATCAGCGGGCGCCGGATGCGCAGCTGGCAGCTGCGGTCGACTTCGAGAGCATTCCCTTGCGTGGTGTTGTCAATGCGGTGCGGCGCGTGGACCTTTCGGGCCCATTGGTCGAGCCGTGGGTGGCGCGGCTGGAGGTGGCGCCGGTCCCTGACGAGCTCGGGTTCCGGCTACTGGAACGGGAGTTCGACGCGGCCGCTGGGCCGATCGAGTACCTGGTGCATCCGAGCCTTCCGGATTGCTGGGTCGCCTGCCAAGGTAAATCGATCGTGCACACGATAGGTTCCGGGGTTCCTGCGACGGGTATCGCGGCGCGGGTTTACATGACCGAGAGCGGCGGATTTTTCCGGGATACCAGCGGAGCGATCTGGCCGGTCCCGGTGCCGAGCTGGCCGGGCGAGGATGTTCATCAGGCGCTGGCCAGATCGCTTGCCGTGTTGTTCGTCGACGCGGGCGCGAATCTGGATGAATTCGATGGCTTCGAGCCGCCGGACTTCATTGTCGAGCATGTCCGCGAACGCGAAGGCCGTTCGCTGCATATCGTCGTCGAGCAGTAACGCGGCAGGCGGGGCTGACTCCCGTTCAGCGGCGCGACCGCTGTGCCGCATGTTTACGCGGCAACGTGCGGCATAGATAGCTGTATCGCCGTTTTTGGTGTTATCTGTGGGCGAGTTGTAGGTATCCGCTGTTGACGGGGTCGCCAGGTGAGTGGAGGTAGCCGGCGCCCGGTGGCAGGGCGAGGTCGGGGTTATAGCTGCCGATCAGCTTGTCTGGTTCTGTGCGGTAGTCCTTGTCGCCGAGGCCGAGGACGTTAACCAGATCAGCCATGCGCTCCAGGTTCAGCCCGCGGCGCAGTTGCAGGGATCGGTTGTCGTCGAAGGCGCGGTCGGGGCCATGGATGACTGTGCGGTCGTAGGTGAAGATGATCCGGATTCCTGGTTCGCGGCGGGCGATCTTGTTGAGCAGTGGTCCGATGAATGTGGGGTCGTCTGCCCAGTGGAGGTTGTCGACGATGAGGTAGATCGTCGGTGTATTGCTGGCGCTGTCGGAAGTGGGGGGTGTGCGGTCGTCGGTGATTATCTCGACTGATCGGAGCCACCGGATGAAGGATCGGAGATCGTGCTCGTATTTGTCCTCGGCGGGGTCGAGTAGGTGGGTCGTGCTGGGGTCGAGGTTGCTGCGGGGGTCGTGGATGGCCAGGAGGGCATTGAGGTCGCCGTCGCGGCGCCGGTCGGTGATTTCTCGGATGAGGTGATGCACCGTGGTGGTGTTGCCGCTTCCGCGGCCAAATATGGCGAGGACGGGATGCTGAGCGAAGTCGATGACGACGTCGGTGGGGTTGTCGGCGTCCCGGCGACCGATCGCGAATTGCTCGCCGGTGAGGCCGGTGCCGATGTCGCCGCTTGAGACGTAGCTGGGTAGATCCCATTCGCGGTTCTTGCTGGTGGTGAGCAGGGTTTGGCCGTAGGTGGTCAGCCGTATTCCGTCGAAGACGCCTGATTGGGTGCTGGAGACTGGGACGGATAGGTCTCTGAGGGCTGGTCGGAGGTCGGATTCAAGCTGCGGGCTATTGCTGTCGCTGCGGGCCTCAGGATGCAGGGCCAGGTATTCGTTCCACACGCGCCACAGGTTGGGGCGGAGGATGCTGGCTTCGGAGTGCTGGATGGTTTTGGCGACGAAGTCGGCCCAGCTTGGGCCGGGTTTGAGGCGGCCGGCGGTGTTGCCTTGGATGACGCGGACGGTGCTCAGCCACTGCTCGACGTCGGTTTCGCGGTAGCGCACTTGGGCGCCGATTTTGATGTAGTCGGGGCCTTCGCCGGCGGTGCGCCAGGCGTCGACGGTGCGGGGTGAGAGGCCGAGGGCTTTGGCTAGGTCTTCGGTGTCGATGAGTCGGTCCATGGTGCTCATGGTTGTGGTGTTGACCGACACCGTCAAGGGTTAAACGGTGTTTATCGCGTTGTATTGCGTAGCAGACCGTAGCTAGCGCGTATACATGCGTTTGACTTCTTGGCTCGAATTCTTGGTGTGCGGCGGGTTGTGACGCGTGGAGTGTCCGGGTGCCGGCGAGACGCTCATTGTCACGCTTTCGCGTGATAAGTGATTTGCTACTTGTATCGTGTCAGTGGTTTCGCGTTACATTGCCTACATGGGGCCACTTTTTGTAGCCGCGCCGGTCACCGGCAGCGAGGAATACTGGTCGTCAGTGTCGATGTGGGATGCCGCCGACCTGTCCACTGCCGACGTCGCGACGATGTTGAAGAGGACCGAGGCGGCGGTGCGTCAGGCACTGCGTCGGGACACCACCGGGTTTCCCCCATCAGCCATTCCTGGGACGCGGCATAGGTGGTCTGCGCGTCAGATCTACGACTACGTGCGGAATCGCCAACGGCGCAGGCACTCTGAGATACCCACCGCGTTCCCCGATGTCACCGGTCGACTCGTGCAGCCGGCGGTGTTGGTCGCCGCCGAGCAGTGGCGGTCAGGTCCGTCGCCGGCGCTCCCTGACGCTGCCGCGTGGTCGACGGTGGTTCAGTACTGGCAGCCATGCGACGGCCGCGACATCCAATTGGCCGTCCTGTACCCGGCGGCCACCGGGCATCGGATGAACCGGGCCGGCGCTGTTGAGGTCGCCACCCGGTACGCGCAGCAGGCATTCGCGTCGGACGGCGGGGCCGCTGCGGTGGTGATGATCACCGACGAGACCCGCCCCGCTCCGGGTGGAGGTGAGCAGGCCGCGGTGATTGTCGTGGAGTCCGCGCCGCGGATGTATCCGCCGTCGAGTTCGGTCCGGTATCGGGCAGGCGCCGGCGGTGAGTGCCACGGGGTTTCGGTGTATGAGATCGGGTGGTTCGATCTGGCCGCGGTGTTTCGGACCGACCTGCCCTGGTGGCCTCCGGTGTTGAGGTCGGCGGAGGTGATGGTGCGCTGGAGGCCGGGGCATACGCCGGTGGCAGTGCCGCCGCGGGACGATCGGTATCGGCCGGAGGTTCTGGCTGCGGTGGCCGCGGCCGGCTATGAGCGGGGTGCGGCGAATGCGCCTGTCTTGGATGCTGTTGTGGCGCGGGCTAATCGGCGTATCGAGGGCCTGCTGTGCCCGCCTGGGACTACGCCGGACTCGTCGTTTCGGCCCGGGCTGGTGCTGGGTGCGGTGCCGGACCTGCCCGAGGGTCCGGTGCCTGGGCCGCTCGCAGCGGCCGAGGTGGCCTGGCTGCTGCAGCAGCCGTCGCCGGCAACGTCTACGGCTGCTGACGTGGTGTGGCGGCTACCGGAATCGCGGGCGGTCGTCGCCGAGATCAGTTGGCTTCCAAAGGATTCGTGGGGCGATATGGCGGCGCAGTGGATTGCCCGGCTTGAGCCTGCCGAACACTGGTCGGTGGGGCACGAGCTCGTCCGCGCGCAAGGGCGGATGGGCACGGCGGAGAACGGGTGGGTGCGGCCAGGGCGGGATGCGCTGGTGCCGCTCGTCGATCCTTTCAACCGGGCCGTGTGGGCTGTCCGGACTGAGGACGGCGCTATTCACTACACCGTTGGGCAGCGCGCGGGGAGTGCGCAGGGTCGGCTGGTGGAGGCGGAAATCTACGAGTCGTGGTCGTTCTTCCGTGACAGCGGCGGCGTTGTCTGGCCGTTCCCCCGTGTCCCGAGGTTCGGGGGCAGCTCGGCGCTGGCCGAGACGGTGTACCTGCTGCGCCAGCGGGCCGATGTCGACGTTGAGCCAACCCAGTCGGTCGCCCAGCCCGGGAACGTGCCCCAGGAGGCGCTACAGGTGAACGGAATGGGGCCTCAGGTGCTGCGACAGATCGACATGGCCGCCCAGCCGCCGGCGCCGCTGTGGCCGTCCACTCGGGGACCTGTTCCGGGGCTGTCGCGGCTGCTGAGCGGGCAGGCACCGTGGCGCTTGTCCGCGCAGGACCTGGCGGAGGTTTTCGGCGAGTAACTGTCGAGCGGGATGCCGCGACCTGGGCCAGCCGATCGGGGCTCGTAAGAGCCAACTCTGCGGGGCGCGCGGCTGCCGGCACCAGGGGCCGCGGCTGTCGATTCTTTTGTGCTTCCCCGGCTGCGTGGAAGGGTGTTTGGGATGACCACAGCCGCACCAACGCTGACGGTCCAGTCGACAGCCGGCGTCCACCGGTGACCGGTGGTCGCGTGGTTCCGCCGAAACCGATGCTGGCGACGCTCGGGGAGCTGCCGGCCGGGCCCGGGTACTCGACTGAAATCAAATGGGATGGCTTCCGGCTCAGCGTTTCTGCCGATCAGGCCGGTGTGGACGTGTACACCCGCGGCGGCGCGAATGCGTCGGCGACGTTCCCGGAGCTGGCCGGGATACGCGACGCGCTCGGTGGCCGGCAGGCGGTCCTCGATGGCGAACTGGTCGCGCTCGACGGGTCGGGGCGGCCGTCGTTCAGCCGACTACAGCAGCGGTGGCCGATGCGGCGCCGGCCCGCTGCGGCGTTGCTCCGCCAGGTGCCCGTGCGCTTCTACGCCGTCGATGTGGTCGGCCTTGACGGTCGGGACTTGACCGGGCTGGCGTATGCGCGGCGCCGGGAAGCGCTCGACGAGCTCGGCGCCGCGGCGACGGGATCGTCGGTGTTCGTTGTTCCGCCGGCATGGACGGATGTTGATCCTCGTGAGGTGCTCGCGACGGCTGAGGAGCACGGCCTGGAGGGTGTGGTCGCCAAGAGCCTGGATTCGTTGTATGTGCCGGGGCGATCGCGGGCGTGGATCAAGCGACCGATCCGGCGGACGTGCGAGCTGGTGATCGTGGGGTGGTCCGGTGGTCGCCAGGTCGGCTCGCTGTTGCTGGCCGGCCACGACGCGGACGGGCAGTTGGTGGTCGTGAGTGAGGTCGGGACCGGTTTCAGCGGCGCGGAGCGGCGACGTCTGTATCGGCTGTTGGTCGAGGTGCCGCGGTCCTCATCGGTGGCCGCCGGCGCGCCGGTCGATGGTGGTTGGCGGTGGGTGGAGCCGGTGTATGTGGGTGAGGTTGCCTATCGTGAGTACACGGGGCGGGGTTTGCGGCATGGGACGTGGAAAGGGTTGCGGCAGCGGGCAATTGACGGAATTTCTGTGCCCCCACGCGATGACTAGATTCTAGAATCTAGTACTGCCGGCGTTCAGCTGTCCGCGGTAAGTTCGCGGAGCTGCTCGGGTGTCAGTGTCAGCCCGGAGGGCAGGGTGACGTTTCCGCCGAACGTGGCGGTGCGCATCATCGCCAGGAAGGCAAGGTCGTTGGGGTCGGTGATGTCCGGGGCGCCGTTGGTGTTGTCGGTCATGGCGGGGCGGTGTCCTTTCAGGCGGATGTTTCAGGGCTCTTGTTGTCGGCGGGGCGGCCGGCGTTCGGCGACGAAGAACACGGCCACCTCGATCATTTCTGCACCGGGTTCGCCGGATGTGTAGTAGGACAGCATTATTGGCACTTGCACGCCGCTGGTGCCGTCGAGGGAGTCGGCGATCTGGCGAGCCAGTGCGCCGTAGCATCCGCCCATCAGGTGGTGGTGCGGTGTCCGTGCCTCGATGAGCACTTCACCGTCGTCGAATGTGGGTTTGAAGAGTGCTGGCTGTAGCCCGATCTCGATGCCGTGGATGTCGGTCAGGTCGACATCGTCGGCATCGAACTCGCCGCGCAGCACTGCTGCCAAGTACGTCACGTCGCTCGCGGCGATCACGACCTCAAGACTGTCAATCATCGGACTGGGTCCCGTGTTCTCTTCCATAGTCGGCGTAGCCGGCCACCGCGCTCACGACGGTGGCGGCGGTGTCCTCGTCGAGCATCGGAATAGCCTGTCCGGGCCTGGCGGCGTCGAGGGCGCCGATGCTCGCGACCAGCGGCAGGGGATCGTTGGGGCCGGCGGTGACGTCGGCGGCGGCCAGGCCGTCGACGAACAGGGTGAACATGTCCTGCTCGGGGAACTCGAAGTTGCGGCGGAGAACCCACCACTGCCCGGACTGATGGGCTGCGTAAGGGAAGTGCTTGTGCCCGGTGCGGTGCCATGCCGGCTGGGCCGACGTGTCGATCGCGCCGGCGGGGTCGGGGGAGTCGCGGTTTGCGGTCATGATCTGCTCGCTGTTCGGTTCACCATCGCGTTGGAAGGGGATCGGTGAACCGCTGATAGCTGCCGTTCGATTTGAATTGTTCTGCGGCACTGTGTGGTTCGCCGCGCCACCGTACATGCGGAACGACTTCGGCGGCGGGTCTGGCGCCGTCGGTCAGGTGCCCGGTCGGCGCCTCTTCGGCCATGCGGACTGGCTGCAGGTATGGGTGGGCCACACGGGCGCCGAACACGATCAGGTTGTGGGTTCCGGGGAGCGCGGCCGAGGGCACGATCATCGCCGGGGCGCCGGACTGTTGGACACTGGTGGCCAGTTGTTGAGTGGGCGCGTAGTCCTCGCCGACGAGCTCGTCGGGGGTGATGCCGTGGTCGGCGCAGTTGGAGAAGTCGATCGACACGACGCCCGGGACGTCGACGATCGCGGTCCACAGGTTGAGCAGCAGGTGGTCCGGGTCGCCGGCGGGGCCGATCTGGTGGCGCAGCATCTCGGCGGCCGGGCCCAGCGGGTGCAGGCACAGGTACTGGACGGTGTCCTGGCGGCCGCGGTGGAAGCGTCCAGGCCGGGAGCTGGGGAACGCCCACCACGGGGTGTCGTAGGCGGCGTGCCGGAAGACCTGCAGCTTCACGTCGTCATGGCGCGCGCTGCGGTGGCCGCGGCGAGGACATCGGGGTAAGTGGTCGGGTCGGCGAGCATGTCGATGGGGGCGCGGCCGAGCATGGGGTGTTCGCGGGTGAACCACGCCAGGACGCCGGGGCCGGTGAAGGTGTGGCGCAGCTGGTTGGTGATCTGCGCGACGATCCGGACGCGTGCAGCGTCCAGGCCGGCGGGTTGTGTGCCGCCGGGGGCGAGCCAGCGCTGCAGCTGGCGGACCGATACGCCGAACAACTCGGCGGCGGCGGTCTGCGGTGCATCGAGGATGGCCATCGTGGCGTCGAGTACTTCGTTGATGGGGACGTCGTCGCTGTAGGGGCGGCGCTCGACGATGTCGCGCAGGGCTTGGCGGACTTGCTCGAGCGCGATGCGGACGTCTCGGCGTGCGTCGTCGGGGTTGTCGTGGCGCAGGGCTTTTTCGGCGCGGAAGGCTGCCAGCCAGAGGGTGTTGGTCAGGTAGGCGTCGGCGTCGATCGGCTGTGGTGTGCCTAGTTGGTTATCGAGGCTGTCGATGAGTTCTGCGACCTCGGGTGGCACCTCCGGGGAGGCCGCGAGGAGCTGGGTTGCGGCGTTGACCTGGGTCAGTAGCGGAGCTAGGCCCACTTCTGTCGTAGTCATGTCGTCATGGTAGCGCCATAGTCACGCCAGTGGGTGGTATCCGAGGTCGCTGGGTGGCGGTGGCGATGACGACTTGGAGACTGCCAGGTATCGCGGCGTTAGCCGTTGAGGTCTTCGCGGGAGTAGATCTCGCCGATGCCGTTCTCGTCGAGATCGATGTGGATGCCGGCGGATGCGGCGGCGTCGAGGATGTCGAGTCGGATGAGCAGGGCCGCGTCGCCGACTTCGGCGCGCGAATCCAAATCGCCGCCTTTGACGAGGCCCCATGCAGCACCCCAGGCGAGTTGGGCGAGAGCTTCTGCGGCCGTGGTGGTTTCGCTCACGGGTTCCTCTTTCGGTGTGTTGGGGGCGGGCTAGTACGTGAGGAGCATGAACGGACCGCTGGCGCCGACGGATTCTTTGTTGTCGATTTCGGCTTCGACGATCTTGGCCGCTTCCTCAGGGGCCAGGCGCCGCAGGTAGTCGATGTACCGGGCATCCGCGGCCGCGGCCGCGGCTTCTAGGGCGACGATCACCGGTGCCTGTTCGCCTGCTTTGCATTTCGCGAATCCGGCGTCGCACCAGTCGATCACGGGGGACTGTTCGCATTCGAGGCGATACAGGACGCCCCAGTCGTGGTTCGGTTGGCGGTGGAACTGTGGTGTGACCTTGAGGATGCTGGCGATTCGTCCGCCTTGTTCGGTGTGGGCGCCCATGAAGATGGTGGGCGGGAAGTGTTCTGGTGTAAGCATGTTCGGTCTTTCTGGTTCCGTGTCCGGTGGCCTTGCTGGTTACGACAGGGTTCGGTTCAGGCTCGTGGCGGCTGCCACGATCGCCGGGTGCGTCAGGCTCAGCGGCTGCAGATCGACGAATGTCGGTCGTTCCCAGCTGGCCAGGACTGTCCAGTTCGGTCGGTGGAATGACCACCATTGCACGGCCTGCCACTTCCGGCCTTCGATCGCCGGGGATGTCTCGGACCAGATGCGGTGCGCCCACCCGGACGTGACCGCGAGGTTGCGGGCCACCACCTGGGTCGGGCGCAGGCCCAGGTCGACGAGTCGGTGTGGATCGTCGAGGTCGCAGATACGCAGATCGTCGGGCAGTTCGTAGATGCCCAGGGCGCGGCGGGAGCCGGGCACCAGGGGGAACTCGAACATCGAGTCGGTCCAGTGGGCGAAGTTGCCGAACGTTTCGCCGCACGCGGCTTCGGCCTGGTGGCCGAGGTACCAGATGTAGTAGTCGGGGTGGTCGGCGCGGCTGCCGCGTTGCGGCTGGTGTTCGTAGAGCGGGTGCCCGGGTTGGCCGGGCTGCGCGGTATCGAGATGGGGGAAGACGCGGTACACCAGCACTTTTAGGCTGCTCCGCCCCACATTTCAGCGTCCAGTGCCTCAAGGACGCGTGCGGGCCCGTCGGTCAGGAGGACATCGAGTGGTCGGGCGCCGCTGAGGAACGCGTTGGCGCTTTCCAGCCAGATTCGGGCCGCTTCCTCACCCCACACCAGGCGGGCGCGCGAGTAGATGTGCTCGAGGTCGATGAGGGCGGGCGCGGCGGTCGGGCCGGGGCGCTCGTCGCCGGACGCCCACCTAGATGTTTGGGAGGCGCTGACGCCGATCCAGCGGGCGATTTGGGCGCGGGTGAAGATGGTGACCAGGTATTCGACGCGTTGGGTCGACAGGGGATCGTCGGCGGCGACCCGGGCTGTTCTGCCCGCGGGGGCGGTGACTCGCGATGTCCGTCCTGAGGGGGCGGTAATGCTGTGTGACGTTGCGGGCTTGCCGTACGTGGTCTTGGTACGGAGGCCGTCGATTTTTCGGGAGGATTGTGCCCGCGATGAGGTCTTGGCCGACGCGGTTTTGTTGGTCGCTGCCTTTTTTGCGGACATGACGCGATTCTACCCACGTTTTTTCGTGGGCTGAGGTCAGAGTGTGAAGTGTCCTTCTCACTGCAGCAAGTCGGGACTGTGGTGGCGAGTTGGGAAGTACCGCGACTGGTTGAGGTCCAGTCGCTGGCGCTCGATCATCCAGCGGTTGTTGCGGCCGCTAAGAGCGAAGTCTTCGCCTCCGGGAGTGGGTGGTTACCGTACTGGCTGCCGTTGTCCGCGGCGGTTTTCGGGCGGCTGGTCAGCGACTGACTCGAAGCGGCTGGTGGGCTGAACTACTGCCGAACAACCGCCGGACTCCATGTGAGAATCGGAGGATGGGGAGTGTCGGGGGACGTAGCCCGGTCGGCAGAGTGCTGGGGCTGGTGTTCGGGTTGGCAATGTTGGCGCTACTGGCGTCGGTGATGTTCGGTTCGGTGAACGATCCGAGCGTATTGATCCGGTCCGGTGAGGTCGTGACTCCGGCCGACGGCCGATATGTCGTCTACCTGGAAAAGGGACAGGCGAACATTCGTTGCACCGCAACGACGTCCGACGGCCAGACTCAGTCGCTGACGCCGTTCACTGGCTCGCATCCCGAGAGGAGATTCGGCCCGCGCAAACGCATCTGGCGATCGGGCGGAAAGGAGTACCGGGCTGTCGGCGAGTTGCCGCTCGACCGCGGTCCGGTGACTGTGCGGTGCCCAGGAGCGAATCAGATGTGGGTGAGCGCACCGAAAGGCTGGTCCTGGCAGTACATCGTCCTGGTTCCGGCGTTGGTGGTCTGCGCCGTCATCATGGTGGTTGTGCTGTGGCGCCGCCACGGCAGGCCGAACGGTGGCGGGCAGGGGCCGACGTACCCCATGCCGCCGCAGCAGGGGTACCCCGGCTACCCGCCGCAGGGATACCCCGGGTACCCACCCGGATATCCCAACCAGAGCTACCCGCCGCCCGGATATCCCAACCAGAGCTACCCGCGGTAGGCCGCCGGCACGCTCCCGCCGCCCAGCCCCGCGGGCTGCGCAACAGGGCGGGCGGTCGAAAGTGTTTGTGGTACTTGCTGTTAACGCGTGCGTGTTG
This sequence comes from Mycobacterium sp. SM3041, assembly GCF_039668335.1. NCBI lineage: Bacteria > Bacillati > Actinomycetota > Actinomycetes > Mycobacteriales > Mycobacteriaceae > Mycobacterium > Mycobacterium sp. SM3041. The sequence continues at coordinate 149,741 of NZ_JAYXBQ010000074.1, forward strand.
CCTTAGATTCAAAGCTGCTTAGACTCAGTGGGCATGACGGACTCGACGGGGATGACCAATCTTGAGCAGGCCGGGATGATCCTTCATGCGTTGAAAAATCTGCTGCGGGAGCGTCAAGCGGTGCACGGCCGTGGGGGATATCCGAGCGACAGTGATTGGGTGACCATCGACCGGGCGATCGCGGCTACCGGCTTCACCGTCGACGCGCCGGTCGCGCGGGCCGGGTCGGACGGTTGGCAGTCGACCTTGGAAAGTGCGTTGCGCCGGTCGGCGTAGGGGGACCCTGATGGTGGTCGGTGAATGCAGAGCCGAGCTGTGCTCAATGTGGGGCGGCGATGACTGTCTGTGCGAGGTGTTCGGGATCGATCCCGACAATCCGCCGCGCAACGGCACCTTCACGGTGACCATCACCGATAACAGCTGACCGCCGCGGCGGTGCGTGCGGTGGTGTCTGTTTGTGTCCGGCGCCGGCGCCGGCGGCTGTGTCTGTCGGCGCACTCGATCGGGCGGTGAGCTTAGGTGCCTTCGATCAGGTGGCCGATCTGCCAGTCGACGCTGGTGCCGGCTGGCGTTCCGACACCGTTGACGGTGACGGTGACGGGGTATTGGTCGGCGCCCGAGGTCAGCAGGCACTTCTCGGAGGCGCCGTTGCGCTGGGGCAGGTCGGCGGGGCAGCTGATTGCGACGGGCTTGTCGGGATGCTGAGCCTTGATTTGGTCGCCCGTGTTCTGTTCGATTTTGGCTCGGGGGATGACGGGTTCGCTGGCCCCGGAGGTGGTGGTGCTTGACGGGCCTGTGCCGGTCGAGCAGCCGCAGGTGGCGCTGGTGAGGATGACCGCGCCGAGAAGTGCGGCAGTGCGTATGGCCGGGAGCTGGTGCGCGGTCACGACGGAATTCTACCCAAGGTTTTTCGTGGGCTGAGGTTGGAGGGGCGCGGCGCGCTGCCCCGGCGGTGCTACCGGCGTGGGTGTTCGCGCCGGCGCGAGCGATCCGAAAGAATGGCGGAGATGACCGCCGCCACACCCCCATACGTGATGCTGTTCCGACCAAGACTCCGGTACTCCAGCACCGGAGAATCGCAGTTCGACGCGATGATGACGTGGCGCGCTGATCTGGAGCTGGGCTATCTCGACGAGGACGGCAACGAGGGCGACGCCCCGGATGTCGTCGGTGGCTATGCCGAGTTCCTGATCATCAACGTCGGGCAGCACCCGATAGGTGACTTGCTGGACTCGCTGTCACAGGACACTGCCCATTTCGCGGGCCTGTTCGAGGGCGACGACGTCGCCCTGGCGGTCCAGGAGCAGTTCGACGATGTGCCCATCAACCGGGTCTTGATCGTCACCATGGTTGAGGTGGCCGAGCCACTGCGCCGGAATGGCCTGGGGCCGTGGATCGTGACCGAGCTGGTGGAGCGGATGGCCAGCCCGACAGACACGCTGGCCCTGATGTACCCAGCCCCGGCGGAGCCGCAGCCCAGCAAGGCTGCCGAGCTCGCCGCGGTGCGCTCGTTGTCTGGCTATTGGCAGCAGTTCGGGTTCACCCCAATTGAGCATCGGCCCGAATTCCTTGGTGCAACAACGGCTTACGCTCATTTATCGCGGGCCCGGGATGCGATGCGCGCCCTTGAGGGGGTCATGTTTCCTGTGCCGCGGTCGGTGATCGGTGTGGAGCGGCCGGCGGAACCTCGGCACACCGTCATCTCGGATGTTCCGGAGCCGGTGGGCCTGCGGCTGGTCCGCGACTAGTTCCCTGGCTTCCTGAGCGATCGCCCATGGTGTCGCGCTGGTGGGGGATGATCGCTGGCATGAACGGAAATCCGGAGCACCCTGCGGCGGAGCAGGCGTTCACCACATTCCAGCTGCCGGCACGGCCCCGTCAGCTGGCCCTGATTGTCGCGGCGTGCGTGGTTGTGCTGCTCGCATTGTCGGAAGGCTCCACTGCGGCAGGAGTATTCACTGCCGGCAGTCCCGGTCCGATGCGGACCGCTGTCGTCATCAGTGTCGGGTACCTGGCCATTCGGGGCGTGTTCGCTGGACTGAGACATCGGCATGGGCGCGGCCTCGGCCCTGACATCGAGCGGATCGAGTCGTAGTGGTGGTCGACTATTGGCACGGTGGACGCCGCGGTATCGCAGTTGGCGACATGCTTCGCAGCCCCTACGAGCGGCGCAGTGAGTGGTCAGCCATCGAGCGCAGGGTTGAGGCGCTGAAGGTCGCGTCCGAAAGTGGGTGTAAAAGCACCGGTCGGTTCGCAGCTTCGTGGGTGAGCATACGGGCTGGGGAACTCAAGTGACAGGCTCTTGCAGCTTGAGCTGGTGGTGTTGGGGATAACGGCGAGCGGGTTCGGTAGCTTGCTGCGGATGCTTTGGCGCGCCCAGGGCTGATGCGTAGGGCCGAGAGATGCTCAGCTGGAGAGGGTTTGGGCGGCGTCGGTCAGTGCGTTGAACGCGGCGTCGAGGCGGTCTTGGCGGCGGCGGTTGGGTTCGTGGTTGGCTTCGGCGGCTACGAACCCGATAAGCTCTTCGAGGTCGTCGGCATTGGTCAGTAAGGCAGCGCCGTTTGGGTGGGCGCGCATGCCGTACACCAGTCGCTCACAGTCGGGGTCAAGCAGCATCAGGTCGCGTAACACGGCGGCGGTCGTGTCGCTGACGATGACCTCCTTGAGGTCGCCGGCAACGCTGGAGCGGCGGCGGCGCAGGTCGTATGGGGAGTCTGCCCAGTTGCTGATCACCCCCTCGTCGTCGCAGACGCTGCACGACCATCGGATCGGCGCCGCCGTCTCGGCCGAGGCGATAGCGATGGTCATCCGCCCGGGGCAGCGCCTGTGGGCGGGGCGGCGCCGACACGGCAATGCCGATACCCACCGATCACCGACCTGGCCGGCGGTGCCCGCCCGGACAATGTCGCCCAGGTGTTGTGCCAGGCGGCGCGCGGGACCGGAAGCGTCGTGCGGCATGTCGAGGAAGTGATGCAGATCGGCGACCAACACGTCGCCACACTGTACCGGCGCCACGTCGCGGTGTTCTTGGGTACCGATCCTCGGGGACGCTGCCTACGATCATGGGTCGTGATGCTGCGATGTACCGCCAAGGTGTTGGCGCTGCTGAGGGCGCCTGAGCCGGCCATCGGCCAAGCCTGCGCGACCGACTGGTATGCCCACCTGGTCTGGATCGACCGACGCAAATGCCTGCTGGTGACCCACGCCGGGACCTTGTTCTCGGTGTTCATGCCGAACGTCACCGCCGCCGGGTTGCGCCCGATCGGCCCGCCGGTCGTCTCGGCGATCCAGGCCGCGTTGCACGTCGAGGGTCTGCCCGCCGATACGCTCGGCGATCTTGATCCCCAGCAGGTGGCCGTGGCCAAGACCGCCGACCGCCGCATCCTGGGCACGATCAACGACCTGGCGTTCACCACCGAACACGTCATCGCCACCGCTGGCGGCCTGGCCCGCTGCGACATCGACGCGCTGCACCACGGCCTGCATCGCACCATCAACAGCATCACCGGCTACATCCCACCGATCGACCTGGTCACCGCCAGCCGTCACCGAAACTGAGCCTGCCAAAGCGACACGGAGTTGTTACGCGGTGGCCGAGATGGGATCTGCGGGGTTGGTGCCGTTACTCGTGGTGGACGGTGTCAGCCGCAGTTCACGGGGTGGGTCCAGCAGCGATCGACGTAGGTCGTGCAGCAATCGGGTACCGACCGGTGTCATGGACAGCCCGCGCCAACCGGCCGAGGCCCGGTCGAGCACCGCCCATACCAGGCTAACGGCGCTGGTCTCGCCGGGGAATCGGCCGATGACCTTGGTCCGACGCTTGGTCTCCCCAAAGGAGCGCTCAATAAAATTCGAATGTCGAACGCGCCCATGGTGTTCGACCGGGAACCGCAGATAGGCAGTCAACCCAGCTTTGTCGGTGAGCAGAATGCGCATCGCCGCCGGATAGAGGTCGAAGTATTTGGCGGCGAACGCCTCGATCCGCTTGTCGATGATCTCAACGAGCCCAGGCCCCGGTTCAACCGTCAGATCGGCGGTATCGAAGATGGCCCAGTAGCCGTCGCGGACCTCGGCTTGCATCCCGGCGGGAATCTTCGCGAGCACGTTGCGGAGTCGATGAATAAGACATCTCTGCCGCAACGCTTTTGGGAAAATTTGTTCGATGGCTGCGATCAGGCCCTTGGCGCCGTCAGAGACAACCAACAGTGGACAACCCAGGCCGCGATCGCCCAGATCAGTCAGGAAGTCGGCCCATGCGTCGGTCGACTCGCCGGTCCCGGGCGCCAACCCGACGAACACCGGCTTGCCCTCGGTGGTGATGCCCCAGGCGGCCAGCACCGGCTCGGCCGGCGACCCCGGATGCATCCGAAAGAAGCTGGCATCCAAGAACAGGTAATCCAGCGTGATCTCGTCAAGTCGACGACGCGCCCACGCCTGGTATTCGGCTCGGATCGCCTTGCACACTTCCGAGACCGTGGATTTGGAGATCGCGGCCTGGTCGCCAAGTGTTTCGGCGAGGGTGGCCTGCACGTCGCGCACCGATAACCCGCGTACGAACGAGGCAATCACCAGCGTCTCCAAGGCGTTGGTTCTCGTCACGTGCTTGCCGAACAACCGCGACGCAAACGCTGCGGTGGTGCCACGCAGCTTCGGCCGCTCCAACGTAACCGGCCCAGTGGTGGTTTTCACCGTCACCTGTCGATACCCGTTGCGCGAGCCGCCGTTAGCGTCGGGACAGGCAGCAGCGCGTTGGTAGCGTTCGCGACCGAGGAACTCGGTGACCTCAGCCTCCAGGGCCGCCTGCATCAACAGTTGAGCGCCCAGCCGGGCAACCTCTTCAAGGATCTCCGAAAGCTCCCGATCCTCGGCAAATAGGGCATCGATTCTGGTGCGGATGCGATCGACGGCTGATACTCGAACAGGCACGGGCGTGACTCCTTCTTCGCAGACTTGCAGGTCGTGAAGCGGAACCTACGCCCGTGCTCCGTATTTACACCGCGTCCCGGACACGACCGCGCTGAATCGGCAGCTCGGGTATGACGCTGACCGGAACCCGAAACTGGTGTACTTCACCACTGACCGTGAGTTGGCCCGCGGCTGGGCGACGCATCTGGATTTCGAGGGCGGTGGTTCGCTGTATCGGGTGCGGCCGGCGCCACCGAGCTCCCTGGAGCTGGACCCTGACTATCCGGGTGTGGGGTTCGCTGCCCGCCGCGCGGTTGTCCTTGAGGTTGTCGAAGACCTTGTCGAGATGGATGACGAAGAGGTCCAACGAGTTACGAACGGCCGGTATACGAGGTGGGAGGACGGCAGTCCGGTCTACGACCAGGACGGGTACATGTTGCCACCGCCAGCGGCGCGTGATGCGGGTGCACCCGCTGAGGCGTATCGGCATTTCGGCAGGTGGTTCACCATTCCGCCCGGGTTCATCGTGGGGTGGCTGGGCCACGGGGAGGCGTTTCTGCATCCGCGACAGTGATGCTCGTTGGTGTCCAAGGTTGCTTGTAGCCTGCTGATATTCGGCGCGCGAGCGCCGCATTTCTTGGGGGAGTTGGTAGCGCATGAGTGGGCCGGACGCGGGCTGGGACCCGCAGCAGGGGTGGGGCAACAATCCGGGGAACACCCCGGCTCCTGGTGTTGGGCAGCCGGGTGTTCCTGCGCCGCCCGGGTATGGGGCGGGGCCGCAGGCGCCGGCGCCGGGCTACGGTCATTTTCCGGGAGCGCCGCAGCATCCGCTGCAGGGCGCGCAGTGGGGTCCGTTCACGCCGCCGCGGCCGCGGCGGTCTCGTCGCAAGCTGGTGATCGGCGCGATCGCGGGTGTGGCGGTGCTGGCAGTGGCCGGCGGTGTCGCCTATGTCGCCTGGCCCTCGAACTCCAACGTCACCGGCCCGTCAGGGCCGGCTGAGGCCGCGGTGCCCACGACCGCGTTGTCGCCGTCGACGGTGCGGCTGGTGCCGGGGTCGGTGCTGCCCACCGATCAGCAGGTGCAGCAAGCGACCCTGCTGGGGCTGAGCAAGCACGGGGACATCGACACCCGGGTGTATCCGGATAGCAAGGTCGATCCGGCGAGCTGCTCGATTGCGGGGTCTCCGGACAACGTGTCGGTGATGGGCCAGGCGGTGTCGATGGCGGGCCTGGTGTACGCCGACAAGCCGGGCGATGACTACCGGTATTCGGCCTACGTGTCGGCGGCGGTGTTCGACACCGACGCGGGGGCGGCCGCGGGTTGGTCGAAAGTGGCCGATGCGCTGAAAGCGTGCACCACGGCGTACACGTTCCCCGATGCCTCGAAGCCGGGCGATCCTCCGCCCAGGCCGTGGACCATCTCAGAGGTGAAAACGCAGGACAAGCAGGTCGCCTGGCTCAACACGCAACAGCCCGATGCGACGCATGCGACGCCGTGGAAGTGCGGTCGCGCGGTGCGGGCGGCGGCCAACCTGTTGGTGACGGCGGTGCTGTGCAGCCAGAATCCGTCGGCTGGGCCGTCCAAGCTCATCGACGCGGTGATCACCAACGTCAACGCGAAGTGAATATGCCTGGGAATCAATGGGTTCCGCCGCAGCAACCGCCCACAGGCCAGTATCCGGCGCAGTATCCGGGTGGTCCGCCGTGGCAGCCGGGGCTGGGGCCGGGGCGGTATCGGGGGCCGCTGATCATCGGCGGTGCGCTGATTGTGGCCGCGGCGATCGTGGCGACGGCGCTGGTGGCGACCCGGGACCCCGGTGGTGCACCCACTGCGCCGGCGGCCGGCGGCGGCAGCTCGGAAACCAGCTCGGCGTCGGCGTCAGCCACGACCAGCGCGGCGCCGGCGGGGCCGGTGTACCAGGTGGTGCCGCAGAGTGCGCTGCCGTCGGCCGCCGACGTGTCGCGCCTGACCGGCATCACCTTCTCCAACCTCGGCGACCCCGTCGTGTCGCCGGTCGCCGACGCCCGCACCACCCCGGCGTCGTGCGCGATCGCCTCCGACTCGACCTCGCAATCGACATGGAAATCGGCGCGCGCCATGGCCGGGATGCGGTTCGTCGAGGGCACGGTTGACAGCTACAACTCGTCGGCCGGGGCTGGGCTGGCGGTGTTCGCCGGTGCGGCCGATGCGGCGTCGTCGCTGTCGGTGGTGGCGGGTGCGGTGCATGGGTGTACGACCTTCACGGTGCCGGATTGGAATCCGAAGAATCCGCCGTCGACGTGGACGGTCGGCGATGTCGAGCGGGGCGATGACCACATCACGTGGAGCACGACGATCGGCAATGGGTGGGCGTGCCGGCGCTCCTACCGGGTCGTGGCCAATGTGGCGGCCAGCGCGGTGGTGTGCAGCGACAAGGCGCGCCCGGGTAGCCCGATCGCGATGACGGATTTCGTGCTCGCCAACGCCACCAAGGGGTGAGGTGTTGATGACTGGACCTGGGTACCAACACAATCCGCCGTATCCGCCGCCGTGGCCACCGGGGCAGGGCTACGGGCCGCCGGGGCCGCAGCGCTCGGTGCGGGGGCCGGTGATCATCGCCGCGGCCATCATCGCCACGGCGCTCATCGTGGCCGGTGTGCTGGTTGCCACCCGACATTCGGGTGGGTCGTCAGCTCCGGCCGGGCCGGCGGCGAGCTCCACCTCGACGACCGCGTCGACGCCGGCGCTGGTGCAGGTGGTTCCGGCGACGATTCTGCCGACTGCCGATCAGATACGGCAGGCCACGTTGATCGACGTGAAATACGTGGGAGAGGTGATCACCAGGGTGGCTGCCGACGCGGCCCCGACACCGGCACAGTGCGCTCTTACCGACGGAGCCAACACCTTATCCGCTTGGGAGCAAGCGATTTCCGTTGCTCGCCAGCGCTTCGGTGACGGCCCGGACTACGACAAGTCGATCAACTTCGGTGTCGCCGCGGTGGCTATTTTCGACACCCCAGCCGCGGCAGCCGACAGCTTCACCAAGGTCAGTGAATCGGTGCATGGCTGCCCCGCCTTCACCATTGAGGATCCGAGCCACCCGGGCCGCATGTCGTCCTGGACGGTGACCGTCGGCGCCGACCGGGAGGGCCGGCTGGCATGGACGAACACCCTGAACGGTGGGGGCAACCAGTGGCAGTGCGTGCAGTCGTACCGGGTGCAGGTCAACATCGCGGCGCAGGCGATGGTGTGCCAGACCAATCCCGGCGACGGCCCCTCGAAGCTGACCGATCAGATCGTCGCCAACGCGACCAAAAAGTAAGCGGGGAGTGGAGGATTCGTGACTGGTAACGATGGATTCGGGCCGCATCAGACCGGTGCGGGCCCGCAGCCCGGGTCCTGGCCACCGCCAGCGGGGGCACAGACCCCGTGGCCGCAGCCGCCGGGTGGGTCATGGGGCCCGGGTGCACCGCAGTGGGCGCCGCCGCCGGCGCGGCGGCGGGGCCGTCGCGGGCTGCTGATCGCCGGGGCCGCGGCGGTCGTGATCGTCGCGGTCGTGATCGCCATCGTGGTGGTGACCCGGCAGTCGGCCACGGTGTCGAGTATCCGGACCTCGGAGGTCAAGACCGCGGTCCCGAGCTCGCTGCCCTCCAACGCGACGCCGGCAAGGCCGTTCTACATGCTCGCTGACCCGGCCGATGCGCTGCCGACCGCCGATGAGGTCAAGACGGCCACGCTGATGGAGCTCACCCCGAACGGCACCCCGCGGACGACGTCGGGGCCCGACCATCCCACGAACCCGCCGGCGTGCTCGCTGGCGGCGTCGTCGACGACGCAGACGATGTGGGGTGGCGCGAGTCAGCTTGCCGGGCAGCAGTTCACCGATCCCCACGGCAGCAGCACCATGGCGTGGGCCGGGCTGGCGTTCTGGTCTACGAATGAGGCGGCGCAGGCGTCGCTGGATCGGCTGGCCGCCGCGGTTGCGGGGTGCGGGGCGTTCACGCTGCTGGGTGTGGCGCCGAACCCGGACACCAAGTGGACGACCAGCGACATTCGCCGTGGTGATCAACGGATCGGGTTCACGACCACCCTTGCGGCTGAGGACAACGGCGGGACGCCGTGGAAATGCGTGCAGGACTACCACGTTGAGGACAACGTGTCGGTGACGGCGAGGATGTGCTCGCCGAATCCGTCCGGCGCGGCGGCAGCGCTTTCTGATGTGGTGATGGGTAAGGCCACCAAACACTAAGTGCGCCAGGGGTTCCGCTTGGGGTCCTACGCCGGCGACAGGGTTTAGCGGGTTCGAGCAGTGAGTGGTCTCGGCCGCGGATTCCCTGCGCTGTCGGGCGTCGGGCGTCGGGGCCGGTGGCCTTGTCAGTTGCGGTGCTCGATGGTGCAGATCGACACGATGGTCGAGAAGACGGTCAGTCCGCTTTCCCAGTCCGAGAAGTATCCGGCGACGGTTCCGGCTGTGGCGGCACCGAGTAGGACGATGATGCGGTGGAACATGTTCGGGGGCTTGGGGTTCGGGTGCTGATCGATCGTGTTGCCGGGGTCGATGGTCATGGGGTTCCTTTCCGGTCGGCGCTGTCACTGTGGCACTCACTGCGGCGGCCACGTAAGGAGGTGCGGCAACACTTAACACTGGTTCGGCAACACTTAGAATGGGGTTTGTGTCCAGAGGACTCGGGGTGCGTCAGAGGGAAGTCCTCAGCGTGCTCGTGGAGCGTTCCTGTCATGACAGTTACAGCTGGAGCGACCTCAGCGAGGTCTTCGTCCGACAAGCCGGCGACGGGGACGAGTTGGTCGAACCGTTCAGGTGGTACACCATCGAACTCTTAGGCCTGGCGGACGCGGAAACACCCCGCAGCGACAGGGTCAGTCTTCACCGAGCGATCAAGGGGCTCGCCAGCCGAGGGTTTCTTGAGGTGTCAACGTCGTTCCCGCATGCGGATCGCTTGGTATCTACCGGAACTACCCCGGGGCTCGACAGGTTCAGCTGGGGCGATCTCGCTCTGTTCAACAAGCGCTTTCCCTTGTTCCCGGACCGGTGCCTGTGGTTCCGCAACCAGGTGCCACCGGGATGGCGCACGGCGACCGAACACTATTTGGACTCGATCGAAGTTCCCTATGAGAGCGGTGGGCGAAGCCTTTTCGATGACTTCCTGGCGTTTCCCGACCGTGAGCATGTGTGGAAATTGCCGCTCGGGCGTTTCATTATCTGGCTGATCGGCGGGACCCCGTAACGGGCTTCTGCACTGCTGGCCAACGCCGCACAACACAGGGGGCGTTGTGTTTTCGCCTTTTTAAGCGGACAACCACGGTCGAGCACCACTTACCGTTAATACCGAGGTTTCTCATGACGAGGAAGGGGGCTGCGGTGATTTGTGTGACACCACGGCGATGTTGGGTGGTGCCGGCACTGTGAATGCTGGCTCGTGTCGCAGGGGCATGGGACCCTGCGTAGAGACCAGGAGGGGGTATCTGTGGCCGATCCGGACATGGTGAAGCTGTCGGACGCCGCGCAGGCCTGTGGCATCCCGGCGGACATCCTGAAACTGATGGCCGGCGACGGGCTGTTGCCCCAGGCAGTCCGCGGCCGCGCCGGGCACATCTACTTCCCCGCGGGTGATGTTCCGACGTGGACCGAGTGCGTGAGAGTGCTTGAGGAGCAACGCGATCGGCATCTGCGCAACATGAGTTCGTCGCTGCGTCGGTTGGAGACCGAGCTCGAAGCGGTCCGCAACGACATCACCGAGGCCCGGGAAAACCCGCGCCAGGCGCTGGGTGTGGACATGATGAGTTTCGGGCACTGGATGCACGATCGGGTGGCGTCGGCGCTGGCCGGCCGGCCGGTGGTGACCAGCATCCTCGAGAAGTTCAGCACCGAGCGGATGTCGATGCAGCTGTACCACGATGCCTACCTTGATGCGGTGGCCTCCCATGGCCGGCCGGTGCCCGGCGACCCCACCGAACCCCCGGCGGTGACGCCGTGAGAATCCGGATCGAGTTTTCCCGGCCGTACCGGGCGATGCGGTGCACGTTCTGCGACACGACGCTGCACCAGGGGCGCCGTGGGTGGCCCAGCTGGGTTAGCGAGCTCGTTGGCCGGTACCGGTTCTGGCGGCACGCGCGCACCGCCGAGCATCGGCACAATCGGCCCAGCGGCGAGCTGGCGCCGGCGCCGGTGCTCAATCCGGAGGCCTTCGCGGCGGCGTGTGAACGGCGTGTGGGCGGAGGTGGTGGTCTGTGGTGAAGAAAAAGGCGGGGAAGAGTCCGCGGCGGTGGATGCAGTACTGGCACGGGCTGGGTCGATGCCGAGACCCGCAGGCGGTGCAGGTGATTGAAACCGCCGAGATGCTTGGGTTGCCGATCAGGCCTGGGGTGCCGCCGGAGTGCCGCGAATACGTGTATGCGAGCCCGTCGTGGGAGGTGGCTGCGGCGTTCAGTGTGCTCAGTGGTGGGCAGGCAGTGTGCGAGGTCAAGCCCGGTGCATTGCAGGTCGAGGCCGATACGGATTTTCCGACGCTCGGTGTGCGATTCCATGGGCCGGTGAAGGTCGCGTCGGTGAAGGTGCTTGGCGATGCTGAATTGCCGTGTGCGCGCCAGGTCATCGAGACATTGGCGGGCGATTATCTGTGGACCGACAGCAGTCCGCAGTACGGGCGAGACGGGTATTTGCGGACGCCGCCAATGGCGCGGGAGCGCGGCTATGGTGATGAGGATTTCCGTTGGCTGGGCCGATGGTTTCCGTTCCAGTTTCTCTATCAACAAGCCGATGGGACCCAGCTTGTTTTCGACGAGGACGCCCGGACGTACGTGATGTTTCCGCCCGGCCATCCCGACCTGAAAGATCGTCGGCGAGTGCCGTCGGGATCACTCGAACACGCGTGGCGCAGGCCCGGTGTCTTTCCTCATCAGCGCGATTTGATGCGGGTGGCCCGTGAGCGGCTCGAGGCAAATGACTCCACCAGGTGGGTTCTGCCGGCGCCGTGGGATTGGTAGCTGAAACACGTTCCGGCGGTTGAGGTGACATGGTGACGGGGTATCGGTGATTTCTGTTGTGGTACTTGACGAATAACACACTGCCGGTTGCGTGGCGTGCTCGTGTGGGTCGCCTACCGTGAGCGCCGTGCAGATGCCTGACGACGCGGACGACGGGTGGAGTGTGCCGCCACCTCCGCTGGTGACTCCTCGGTTGGTGCAGCGGCGCCGGCGTGCCTGGCCGCGGCCGTCGGTGAGGTTGGTGGTGGGTGCGGTCGCCGCGGCCGCCCTGGTGATCGCCGCCGTGGCGGGGTTCGTGGTGCTGAGGTCCGGTTCGCCGGCACGTGACCGGGCCCAGGAGGCAGCGGGTCCGACTGTGGATGCGGCCGCGGCCGCGGCGCTGCGGCAGGTGCTGCCACGCGGGTACAGCGACCAGAACTGCCACCCGGCGCCGGGCCCGGCGGCCGGGGCGACCGCGGCCGTGGCGTGCGATCGAGCTGACGACGTGACGGCATCGTTCGCGCTGATCCCCGACCAGCGGGCCCTGGGAGCGTCGATCGGGACCGTGACCGCCGGCGGCGCAGTGGTGCTGTGCCCGGGCCGGATACAGTCGCCCGGGCCGTGGCGCCGCGGCGGTCTCACTCAACCGGTGCGCGGCACCCTGGTGTGCGCTACCCCCGCCGGCGGCCCGACGCTGGCGTGGACCGACACCGACAAGCACCTGCTGGCCGTCGTGCACGGCAAGTCGTTGGAGCAGCTCTACAGCTGGTGGATCGCCCACGCGTGAGGCCTCGTCGCCGCGTCAGCGGCGCCGGAGAAATGCCCTCGAAAAATAATCGGCTCGCGTGCAGGGATCCTCGGATCCGCATGCATATACCTCACGGGTATGAACGTCAACACGTACCGGATCACCGTAACCATCTCCGCGATAACGGCTTTCGTTGTGATCGCCGCCGCCTGCATTGCCCTGGGCGGGCCGCCGGAGGTGGTGTCGATCGCCGGCGACGTCCTGATTCGGATGATGGGTGTCGCGCTACGTCAGCCACCGGGCCGTGACTGACCTACCGCCGCAGGCCCAGTGAGCGCAGGCACTGCGTGCCGAAGTCGTCCGGCAGGTCGCCGGTAATCTCCATGTCACGGCCGATCCACTTGTACCAACGGATTTCGGCGCCGGTGGAGTGATAGACGAAGTTCGGTGCGAACTGTTCACAGGTTGGCGAGTGCTGTTCTTTGAGGTGCTGGTAGGTGGCCTCGATACCGCATGTGCAGTGCCACATCGCACCGTCGTCGGGTATTGCCAGCTGGTTCTTCAGTTGCTCGAAGTGTGCGTCAAATTCTTTGCCGCTGTATCGGATTTGGAGTTGGGCGATGGTGGTTTGGGTGCACTCGGGGGCGTGGGGGTTCGCATCGCTCCACTGCTCGATGAGGTCGGCCTGGCCGCATGTGCAGTCGCCGTAGTAGTAGGGGCGCATGGTGAATGTCGCGTTGGTCCAGTGTTCGCCGTAGCCGTCGATGCCGCCTAGGCCGATGACGTCGGGCTCCGGTGGTGGCCAGTTGCCGGCGAGAATTTCTGCTGTGTAGTCAGCCGGTGGATGCGCCGATAGGTGGGCTTGGAGCGCCCGAGTGATATCGCGTAGGGCCGCCGTGGTGGCGTTGTCGTCCTGGTCCGGAAGGTGCACTACGAGGTCCGCAGTGACCGCGCGCAAGGCCTCAGGGTAGGGGGTGCCAGGGTGTGCGCGCTGGTAACGGCGGGCGGCGGCTTTTCGTGCATTCGGGGTGTTCATGGAAAGCTTCCCATCGACTTGGTGAGCCCGGCTGCCCCACACGCATATTGAGGGCTCCGTTCAACGGGGCTGGCGCGTCACCCGGTGGGTGTGGTCCCGGTACAGGGGCACGCTGGTGTGGGCAGCTGTCCATTCCCCAGGGGAAACCGCCGCGCGCAGGCGACGTTGCTCCAGTGTACTGCCGCGATCGACTGACTGGTGGTCAGGTCTTTTCGTGTCGGATGACCCATTCGTGTGCTGACAGCAGCGCCGAGACGATCGCCCGAATCTGTTCGGTGTCGATGAGTGTGAAGTCTGGCCACCAGTCCAGCGTCCGGCCTGATCCGCCGGACAGGCCGACGCATCCGTCGCACGTGATCACCTTGAATGTGGCGTCCTCGTACCAGATTTCGGTGCTGTATTCGTTGGGTTCTCGGCCTGATATCTCGACCCGCAGGGGTGTGGTGCGGATGGTGGCAGCGGCGGCGGCGCCGGCGAGGCTTTCGATTTCGGCTCGGAGCTGAGCCAGCGCGTCGGCCGCTGTGGCTTCATGGAGCGTCATCGCCGGGATTCTCCTTATGCCAGTTGCTGGTTGGCGGGTTTGGCGGTCAGGTGCGCGATGGTGCGGTCTGGGTGCGGGCGGCCAGCAGCGACAGTTCTGCGAGTTGGGCTAGCAGTCCGTCCAGGACGTCGCGGGGGAGTGCGGTGGCGTCCAGGTCCAGGGCGACGGTGACGGTTCCGGCCGGCCCGAAGTCGAAGACGATGTCGCCGGCAGCCCTGGTGTCGCCGGCGAGGAGATTGAGGGCAGCGGCCAGCGGGGCAGGGTCCCAGGTGTGGGGCAGGTCGGGCTGGCTCATCGGGCCGCGGGTGGGGTGTAGCGGGCGAGAAGTTCGGCGCCGGCGGGGGTGATCTCGACGACGGCACGCCAACCTGGGTCGGTGGGTTCGGGGTGCTCGGGGATGGTGTAGGTGGTCTTCTCGCCGGTGATGCTTGTGCGCTCAACGGTTTTGGCGGGCACCGTGGTGGTGGGCAGCAGGTCATGGCGGACGGTGATCCAGCCGCGCTCCTCCAGGGATTGCCAGGTGGCGTGCTCGGCTCCGTAGATGTCGTGGCCGTCGACGAGGAAGGTCTTGAGGGCACTGTGGCGGCCGCGGGCGGCGGCGTGACGGTCCCTGGCGGGGTATTCGCTGCCGTATTGGGCGCGGCCGGCGGCGGCGATCGCCAGCGCCTTGAGCTGGGCGTTGGAGGGGCGCCGGCGAACGGTGGCGGTGGTCATGATGCGGCCTCCGGGGCATGTGGGTTGTGGGCTTGGCGGAAGTCGACGCCGAGGCTGCGTTTGTCGTGGGCGGCACCCTTGGCGCAGGTGGCCATATGCCCGGACCAGATGAGCTCGCCGCCGACGATCACTTGGCGGAACACGAAGCAGCGGTGGCTGCAGTAGCGGCAGTACGCTCCGGCCATCGATCGCTTCCCTTCGTGGGCTGGGGTGTGCTCTGAGTCCGATCATGCCCGTTGGGTCGGACACGATGGGTCATGTGTGTTGGCGGCGCCGGGTTGCCGGCGTGAGCAGTTGCTTGCGCTCGATCACGGCGACCACCGCAAACGACATTGCTCATGGTGTCGTCGTTGTGGGCGACAATCAGGCTTGCCGCAACTGGTGGGAGGCAAGCGTGGCGGAACTGAACGTCAATCCGGTTGACCTGTTGGGGGTCGCTGACGCCTACACCCAGTTGGCCGCCAGTGCGGCGCTCATCTCGCCGCAGGCCGTCTCGGAGGTTCAGCAGATCGCCGGCACCCATGGCGTGATGGGCTATCCGGTTGCGGTCGGTGTCGTCGCGGGCTTGGCGAAGGCTGAGGGGCCACTGCGGGGAAAGATCGACGATTTCGGCACCTACGCGCAGCGGTTCACCGAACACGCCGATGTGTACACCACCACCGATGCTGATGGTGCCGGCGCTTACGAGGCGCTGAACTTCGGTGACGGTGATGCCCCGAAGGACCCCGATGGCCACATTCAGGCGGCCGATTTCGACAAGAACCATGCGCCAGTTCCGTTGCGGCCGTTCGACGAAATTCAGAAGATTCCTCGTTGGACGGACAAGGACCTCTACCCCTACGAGCCGTCTGCTGTGGACATCCGCCAGGACGCCATCGGTGACTGCTATCTGTCCGCGACGATGGGCGCTGTCGCTAATGCCAACCCTCAGTGGATCAAAGACCGCATCCGGTACAACGAACACACCACCGATTTCGACGTGACGTTGTGGAATGGCCATGAGTGGCAAAAGATTTCAGTGACCCAAGACGATATCCAAACCAACATCGACCACCACGGGGCCAGTTGGCTCGACAACGGCTCACCGCACGCGCCCTTGTGGCCCAGCGTGCTCGAGGACGCCTACGCCAAGATGAACCACCCGAACGACAACCTTGGCCACGCCCTCGATGCCGGCATCGGGCAAGGGGGTAACGCCCACGACGCGATGCAGGCCTTGACCGGCAACCGGGGAGTGACCATTGATCCCGAAAAGGTCTGGTTGACAAGGGAGCACATCGATCAGAGCATCACCCAAGCCCTCACCAATCATCAGCCGGTGACCATCTCGACGACCACGGATGCGAGCCTGCCGCTGGTGGCCCCGCACACCTACATCGTCGAAGGCATCACGGGTTCGGGTAGCGACGCCCAGCTGACCCTGCGCAACCCGTGGGAAGGCAACCCTGGCGATATGAAAAACCCCATCGTCACCGTCAGATTGGGTGACCTCATCGGGTCGGGGCCAACCGGCAAATTCGACGGTTTCGGCACCCATCCGATGTCCAACGTGAACATTGGAGAGCTCGGAAAATGACCAAGGCCACGAAGCTACGGGTCACGGCGGCAGCAACATTGGCGGTCATCGCCGCGACGACGTACCTTTTCAGTCAGTATGCGGCGGCGCAGAAGCCGGCCTCACTGGGTGCGCTGCCCGTCTATCCGTTTGTGGGCTCGGCTTACTCGCTCGACGACATCGCGCCGGCCGACCGCACTCGCGCCGAGGAGCTGCTACGCCGGGTTGCCGGCAGTGTCGTAGACGGGTACCAGCCCGTTGCCGAGCGGTTCCTGGCGGTCGAGGGAGACTTCATCTGGGATGCGGTCCGCACCAGTGTTGGCGGCTACCTGTCCCGTGCCGGCTTCGGCGTCCAGGACGCCGGCCAGCGCCCCGGCCCCGGCGAGGACACCGCGTTCATCGTGTGGGAGCGAACCAACCGCCTGCAGCGCTTGGCCAACCCCGGCAAGGTCGTCGCGATTGGGCTGCAAAGCCCGGTGCGTGGCGGCCAGGCAGGTGATCAGAACGTGCACGTGTACGCCTACTTTGAACTCAGTCCCAGAAGCTAAATCGAGTTTCGATGGCGCGGGTCGGGCTGTGCGGCTCAGCTCGTGGTTGTGAGTCTCCTCGTGATTTGTCGTAGGTGGAGGGGATGATCGGGGGCGTGAGTGTGCCAGACAGTGAGCAGGAACTGCGCCGGCTTGAGGGCGAGTTGCGGGCGGTGATCAAGACGCGGATGGACCTGGAGCGGGGGTTGGCGAACCCGGACGCGTTGCGGGCGGCGACCAGCCGGGCGCATCGAGACCGTGACGCGGTGACTAGTCCACTGTTGGAGGAAGCCCGCCAGGGGATCGTTGACGCTATCGGCTCGTTTCACGAGGCGTGGCGGCATGTCGATAAGTGTGTTCGCCAGATGGAGCGTTTCGCCGACGTCATCGCCGAGGCACCCCCGCGGGTTCAGGAGTGCCGAGATGAGGTGCTGGCTGCGGCGCCGCAAGTGCGGGAAGCGCGAGCACAGATCGGGGCGCGGGTCTCTGCTGCCGGGCTGATCGGCGTTGTTCCCGGAGACGAGGGTGACGATGGCCAAGGGTAAGTACAAGACGCGCAAGGAAAACCGCGACGCGACAAAACTGGCGGAGGATTTGGCGCGTGTACGCGCGGAACTAATGATCGAACAGCAGCGACTCGACGAGGTTCGCGGGCGAGCGGCGGTCGATCGGCAGCTTCGTGCGGCGCTGGCGACGGCGATCGCCGAGCGTGACGCTGTGTGTACTCCTCAGATAGAACGAATCGCGGCTGATCGTGACGTGATCGTCGCAGCTACAAGGGATTTGGTCGCCGCCAATGAAGCGTTGCGCCATGCCGAGACGGTACTGAGGTGGGCCTGGACTGCACTTGGCCCGGAGATGGTGTACGCGCTGCTGACTGGAAATCGGGCGTTTCTGCTTGAGGGCATTGCCCATGATGGTTTGAGTCATGATGCGGCAGAGGTGATTCAGCGGGTGCGGGGGATTCGCAAGTACGATCCGGTGGATTTCACTGCCGAGCAGCGGCGGGCCTTGAGCAAAGCCGCGGCCGCGGCGGCTGGTATCGAGCTTGCCGTGGACACCCCTGATGATGACGACGTCGCATGGGCTGCCTACTCCGATCGGGTCAGGGCCGACCCCGCCGCGTTAATCGCATTCATGACGCCGCTGCCATGGTTGGACATCGCCAGTGATGGTGAGCATCCTGTCAGCCGGATGCTGGGTGCTGATCCTGAGGTCTCGGCGGTAACCGTCGACCCGGTGAAGGTTGTCCCGAGCGTGGCCGAGGTGTCCACGGGGACCGCAGCGGTGCGCGATGCCGTCACCGCGGCCGGGGCGACATCGGTGGCGAAAACATGGTTGTCGACACTGCAGAACGGGATGGACAACGCCAGCGGCACGGCCGTGCCCTCGCTAGTGGCGAGCACCTCGGTGTATCCCTCGCCGGCGGACGCCGCCGCACTGCATGCCTGGTACGCCGCAGTGGCGATGGGTGCCTGGGGGCGCCGCCGATCAGTGACAGACGGGCGAGTAGCGGTAGCTGCCGGCGCCGCGGTGCCGTTCTGGCTGCCGCCAGGCCACACCATCGCCTACCTCGATTCCGAACCGCTGTCCGACGAGGACGTCGACGATCTGAGATTGCCGTTCCCTCAAGTACTGGTGACGTTTGCCGAGCCCCCTCGGCTGCCGGCGTTAGATAGCGGGGTGCTCGCCGAGGACGACCCGCGCTTGCAATACATCGATCACACCTTGACGCGGATCGAAGGCAGCGAAGTCCCCGAGAGCAGAGAGTTGATGATCGCCGGCACCAACGGGTTCACCGCCGAGCTGCCGACGCTGTGGGACGTCCTATCGGTGCGGGGCGCACATATCGAGGGAGTGCTGCTGCTGGCAGATGCACACGGGCACTTGGACGACCTTTTCGCATGGTGTGTGGCGGTTCCGTCGACGACCGCGGGCACGGTGATGGGCAGGTGGGTGAT
>NZ_JAYXBQ010000075.1:0-9426 GCF_039668335.1 Mycobacterium sp. SM3041
TCAGGCTGGCTCCAAGTTCCCAAACAAGGACACCGCTCGACCAGGCACCGAGCCCGCGGGCGGCCACTCAGACGTCAGGGATCACCAGATGTCCCGGTCGGTGCCTCGACCTGCCCACGGACTCACTCAAAGGCTAAATGTCGGTGCCCGCCTCTACCCTGGTACTCATGGCCTTCGCGACCGAATACCCCGTCCTCGCGCACTCGGAATACCGGCCGGTCGACGCCATGGTGCGGGCCGGCGGGCGCTTCGAGGTGGTCAGCCCGTACGAACCGGCGGGTGACCAGCCGGCAGCCATCGACGAACTCGAGCGGCGCATCGCCGCGGGCGAGCGTGACGTGGTGCTGCTCGGCGCCACCGGTACCGGTAAGTCCGCGACCACCGCCTGGCTCATCGAGCGGCTGCAGCGTCCCACCCTGGTGATGGCGCCCAACAAGACCCTGGCCGCCCAGCTGGCCAACGAGTTGCGGGAGATGTTGCCGCACAACGCCGTCGAGTACTTCGTCTCGTACTACGACTACTACCAGCCGGAGGCGTACATCGCCCAGACGGACACCTACATCGAGAAGGACAGCTCGATCAACGACGACGTCGAGCGGCTGCGGCACTCGGCGACGTCCAGCCTGCTGTCCCGCCGCGACGTCGTGGTGGTGGCGTCGGTGTCGTGCATCTACGGTCTGGGCACGCCGCAGTCGTACCTGGACCGCTCCGTCGAACTGAAGGTCGGCGACGATGTCCCGCGCGACGGGTTGCTGCGCCTGCTGGTGGATATCCAGTACAACCGCAACGATGTGGCGTTCACCCGCGGCGCGTTCCGGGTGCGCGGCGACACCGTCGAGATCATCCCGTCCTACGAGGAACTGGCGGTGCGCATCGAGTTCTTCGGTGACGAGGTCGAGGCGCTCTACTACCTGCACCCGCTGACGGGCGACGTGGTGCGCAAGGTCGACTCGCTGCGCATCTTCCCGGCCACCCACTATGTGGCCGGCCCGGAGCGCATGGCGATGGCGATCTCGACCATCGAGCAGGAACTGGAAGAGCGGCTCGCGCAGCTGGAAGGCCAGGGCAAGCTCCTGGAGGCGCAGCGGCTGCGCATGCGCACCAACTACGACGTCGAGATGATGAAGCAGGTCGGGTTCTGCTCGGGCATCGAGAACTACTCGCGGCACATCGACGGCCGCGCCGCGGGCTCGGCGCCTGCGACGCTGCTGGACTATTTCCCCGAGGACTTCCTGCTCGTCATCGACGAGTCACACGTCACGGTGCCGCAGATCGGCGCCATGTACGAGGGCGACATGTCCCGTAAGCGCAACCTCGTCGACTTCGGCTTCCGGTTGCCGTCGGCCGTCGACAACCGGCCGCTGACCTGGGAGGAGTTCGCCGACCGGATCGGCCAGACGGTGTACCTTTCGGCGACCCCCGGGTCCTACGAGATGGCCCAGTCCGGCGGCGAGTTCGTCGAGCAGGTCATCCGGCCGACGGGTCTGGTCGACCCCAAGATCGTCGTCAAACCGACCAAGGGCCAGATCGACGACCTCATCGGCGAAATCCGCAAGCGCACCGAACGCGACGAGCGCGTGCTCGTCACGACGCTGACCAAGAAGATGGCCGAGGACCTCACCGACTATCTGCTGGAGACCGGCATCCGGGTGCGCTACCTGCACTCCGAGGTCGACACCCTGCGCCGCGTGGAGTTGCTGCGCCAGTTGCGGCTCGGTGACTACGACGTCCTGGTCGGCATCAACCTGCTCCGCGAGGGCCTGGACCTGCCCGAGGTGTCGCTCGTCGCGATCCTCGACGCCGACAAGGAGGGCTTCCTGCGCTCGACGCGAAGCCTGATCCAGACCATCGGCCGCGCGGCGCGCAACGTGTCCGGCGAGGTGCACATGTACGCCGACAAGATCACCGACTCCATGCAGGCGGCCATCGAGGAGACCGAACGTCGCCGCGCCAAGCAGATCGCCTACAACGAGGAGAACGGCATCGACCCGCAGCCGCTGCGGAAGAAGATCGCCGACATCCTCGACCAGGTGTATCGCGAGGCGGAGGACACCGAGACCGTCGAGATCGGCGGTTCTGGCCGCAATGCCTCCCGCGGTCGCCGGGCCCAGGGCGAGCCGGGGCGTGCGGTCAGCGCCGGCAT
Source organism: Mycobacterium sp. SM3041 (assembly GCF_039668335.1). Taxonomy (NCBI): domain Bacteria; kingdom Bacillati; phylum Actinomycetota; class Actinomycetes; order Mycobacteriales; family Mycobacteriaceae; genus Mycobacterium; species Mycobacterium sp. SM3041. The sequence continues at coordinate 2,144 of NZ_JAYXBQ010000075.1, forward strand.
CGTCGAGGGCCGCGACACGGCGAATATGCCGCGTGCCGAGTTGGCGGACCTGATCAAGGACCTCACCGAGCAGATGATGAACGCGGCGCGGGATCTGCAGTTCGAGCTGGCGGCGCGCATTCGCGACGAGGTCGCCGACCTGAAGAAGGAACTGCGCGGGATGGATGCGGCCGGTCTGAAATGAGCGCTCCTTGACCTCAACCGCGGTTGAGCCCCTAGCGTCGCGGACGTGACCGACATGCGCGCCGACCCCGTGACGATCGGCAGCTGGCGCGAACTGCTGGGTCCCCGCTATCTGGGCGCGTCGACGGTGTTGGCCGGTGGCGTTGCGCTGTATGCGACCAACGAGTTCCTGACCATCAGCCTGCTGCCCAGTGCCGTGACCGACATCGGCGGTGGACGGCTGTACGCGTGGGTCACGACGGTGTACCTGGTGGCGTCGGTGATGGCGGCCACGACGGTCAGCGGCATGGTGGCCCGCTTCGGACCGCGACGGGCATATCTGTTGGGATTCAGCGTTTTCGCGCTCGGCAGCATCGTGTGTGCCCTGGCGCCGACCATGGAGGTGATGCTGGCCGGCCGCGTGGTGCAGGGCGCCGCGGGCGGCACGTTGGCCGGGCTGGGGTACGCCGTGATCAACACGGCTCTGCCGCAATCGCTTTGGCCCAAAGCGTCGGCTCTCGTGTCGGCGATGTGGGGTGTCGGGACGCTGCTCGGTCCCTCGTCCGGCGGCCTGTTCGCGCAATTGGGCGTGTGGCGCTGGGCGTTCGGTGCGCTGGCGATGCTGACCGTCGCGGTGATGGTCCTGGTGCCGTTGAGCCTGCCGGGCCGGTCAGGGGACCGCGTGCACGAGCCGCTGCGGATTCCGTTGTGGTCATTGGTGATTCTCGGCTCTGCGGCCATGGCGATCAGCGTCGCGGGCATCCAGCGCAGCGTGCCGGTGATGGTGGCGCTGCTGGCCGCCGGTGTGGCGCTGGTCGGGGTCTTCATCGTCGTCGATCAGCGGATGCCGGTGAGCGTGCTGCCGCAGACTGCCTACGGGCCCGGCCCGTTCAAATGGATCTATGTGACCCTGGGCGTACTGATGGCGGCCACCATGGCCGATATGTACGTGCCGCTGTACGGGCTGCGGCTGGCGGGTCTGGTCCCGTTGACGGCGGGCTTTCTCGCGGTGGCGCTGAGCGTCGGGTGGACGGTCAGCGAGATCGTCAGTGCTTCGGTCACGACGCCTGCCCGGGTGGTGCGCATCGTGGCGGTGGCGCCGTTGGTGATGGCCATCGGCCTGGGCGCCGCGGCGCTGAGTCAGGTCGACGGGGCATCGCCGGCCGTGGTTGCGGTCTGGGCGTTCTCGCTGCTGATCACCGGCATCGGCGTCGGCATGGCATGGCCGCACCTGTCGGTGTGGGCGATGGGCCGAGTCGACGATCCCGCGCAGGGCACGGTGGCCGCGGCGGCGATCAACACGGTGCAGCTGATCTGTGGGGCGTTCGGCGCGGGGCTGGCGGGCATTGTGGTCAACACGGTCGATCGGCCCGACGCGGTAGGGGCCAGCTGGTTGTTCGCCGTCTTCGCCGGACTGGCGGTGCTCGGCTGCGTGGCATCCTTCCGCGCAGGCAAGGGCGTGGGGTAGTCGCGTTCGACGACTACGGTTCGGGCGTCGGTACAGTCGGGTTCGTGTCAATCCTCGCCAAGCCCATCGTCGCGGATGCCGTCGCGCGACTGTTCTCGTCGACCATCAATCCGGCGCCGAAGCCGGGCGTCCGATTTCCTGAAATCACCGGCAGCACAACGTCGGCGGTGATTCCGACGCGGCACGGTGACACGGCGGCAACGGTGTACTGGCCCAAGTCGGATGGCGTTCCGCCGGGCGTCTACGTCAACGTTCATGGTGGCGGTTTCGTCGTCGGCCACCGTGAACAGGACGACCCCTGGTGCCGATTTCTGGCCGCGCACGCGAATGTCGTTGTGGTGAATACCGATTACGTGCTGGCCCCGGGGCACCGGTTTCCGGCCCCCGTCGAGCAGGTGTATGACGTTCTCGTCTGGGCCGCCGCTGCCGAACGTGAATGGGATGGCAACAAGCTGTGCGTCGGTGGGCAGAGCGCCGGCGGCAGTCTGTCCGCGGCTGCGGCTCGGTTGGCCTTGGAACAGGGCGGACCCGAGATCAAGCTGCAGATGTTGCACTATGCGCCACTGGATTTGGTGACGGCGAGCAAGGATAAGCGTTCCGCGCTGGGGGACAAGGCCGTGATGCGACCGTGGATGAGCGAGGTGTTCGACACCGCGTACATCCCGGACCCTGCACAGCGCCGCGATCGGCTGGCCTCACCGGCGTGGGGCGACAACGCCGACGACATCAAGGGCATCGCCCCCGCACTGATCGTCACCGCTGAGTACGACCGGCTGCGCGATGAGGCGTGGCAGTATGCCCAGAAGCTGGACGCCGTGGGGACTTTGGCGCAGTACCACGAGGTGCCCGGCGTCGACCACGGCTACAACATCATGAGCAACGCAACGGACGTCACGCGCGGCGTGTACGAGATGATCGCCGGGCACGTCAGCCGGGCGATCGCGGACTGACCTAGTCGGGGTCCTCCTCCAGTTGGCGTACTCCCGCCACGCCGTCGATCAGGGCCAGGACGGACGCGGCTCGCAGGACTCCCGCGCCGCCGAGCGTCAGCTGGACGCCGACGTGACCTGGCGGCGCGCCGATCGGTTCGCCGGCCGGATCGGTCTCGAGGTCGGTGATCTGCCAGTCGCGCCGGCCGCACGCCTGCAACACATCCCGCAGGACGCCGCGGTCATCGGCGTAGGTGATGTGCAGACGGACCGACCCGCCCAATCGCGAAGCCAGCCGTCGGGCCAACGGCATGAACCCGATGATGATCAGCAGGTGCATCACGGTCATCACGGTGGCCAGCAGGAGTAGTCCGGCGCCGGCCGCCATGCCGATCGCCGCCGATTCCCAGACCGAGGCGGCGGTGGTCAGCCCGTGCACCGAACCCCGGCGCACGATGATGATGCCCGCGCCGAGGAACCCGATGCCCGAGACGATCTGGGCCGCGACACGTGACGGGTCGACGACCACCAGACCTGGCGTCAGCACGTCGCCGAACCCGTACTTGCTCACCAACATGATCAGCGCCGCCGCGGTGCCGACGATGGTCTGCGTGCGCAGCCCGGCACTCTTGCCCTGGATTTCCCGTTCGAGTCCGATCAGTGCGGTGAGGCCGAACGCGACCACGAGTTCGATGATCTGCCGCGAGCCCTGCCCGGGTCCGCCGAAAAAGGCGGGGTCTGCCAGCCACTCCATGAGGGACAAACTAACGCGCGCCGATGACTTTTGGCGGCAGTCGAAGTCTGTCTTTGTAGAGGCCGATTTCTGACAAGGAGTGATGCCCATGTCCGCGCAACCAACCGCCTATCCCGACGTCGTCACGCGGGAGGAATGGCTCGGGGCCCGCACAAAGCTACTGGCCCGGGAGCGGGAGGCGACGCATCTGCGCGACGCCGTCAACGCCGAACGCCGTCGGCTCCCGATGGTGAAGATCGAGAAGGACTACGTCTTCGACGGACCCGATGGCGCCGTCAGCCTGCTCGACATGTTCGAGGGCCGCAATCAGCTGTACATCCACCACTTCATGTGGATTGATGCGATCGATGCCGGCTGCCCGAGCTGCACTGCCGCGGCTGACCTGACGTTCACTGAAGGGGATCGAGAGCTGTTGCACGGCAAGGGCGTCACGTTCGCGTGTGTGTCCCGGGCGCCGTACGAGAGCATCGCGCGCTACCGCGACCAGCACGGCTGGACGTTCCCCTGGTACTCGTCGCGAGACGGTGACTTCACCTATGACTTCCATGTAACACTCGACCCGGCGCGAGCGCCGATCGAATACAACTACAAGTCGCTCGATGAACTGCACGCCGACGGCTGGACCGATGACGACCTGCGCGGAGACTGGCCTGGCGCAAGCGTTTTCCTGCGCCGCGGCGACGAGGTGTTCCACACCTATTCGGCGTACGCGCGCGGGCTCGACCATTCGGCGGTCGGCTATCCGTTCCTGGATCTGACCCCGTACGGCCGTCAGGAGCCGTGGGAGGACTCACCGGCCGGCTGGCCGCAGGGTGGCCCGGCGGTGGGTCGGCCGGTGGGGGATTGCTGCGAGGGGTAGCAATCACCGCGATCTCAACCCTGGGCGGCAGGCGCACGCACTGGCACTGTGGTCATCAGTGCGGGTGTGGCTGAGTGGCTAGGCACCGGCCTGCAAAGCCGTTCACACGGGTTCGAATCCCGTCACTCGCTCCACTAATAGAAGCTCGGCAGGTCTCACCACCTGCCGAGCTTCTATTTTGGCGGGTGCTCTTCGAAGATGAGCTTCCGTGCGACCTCGTACAAAGGGATGTTCAATTCCTGCGAGAGCTTCGTCAGCATCGTGAAGGCCGCCGCTACGGGGACGTTGAACCGTTCCATCAGGATGCCCTTGGCTTGGCCGATGATGTCCCGCGACGCCAACGCACTCTGGAGTTCGTCGCCGCGGCGCGCATTGGCGAGGCCGATCGCAGCGTGAGCCGCCAGCGTCAGGGCGGTCTCCTCGACGTCATGGGTGAAGACGTTGGCTTCCTCGGAGTACAAGTTGAGCGTCCCGAGCTCGTTTTCATTGGTGTAGAGCTGAATGGACAGACTCGAGCGCACCGGTGTCTGAGCGCGCAACGCGGTGACAAAGGCCGGCCACCGCGTCTCGGTCGCATAGTCCTCGACACGGACGGTGTACAGATTCCAGATCGATTCCAGGCACGGCCCTTGGCCGAGTTCGTCCTGCAACCTGTCGAGCGTTCTGGGTATCGGTCCGGTGGCCGCCACCGACTCGACAGTCCGGCGGCGGCGATTGACAACAAGCGTCACTCCGCCATGAGTGACCTTGGGCAGCAGTTGGGTGGCGGTTTCGGTCACTTCGAGCAACAACCGGTCAGAATCGAGATCCATGACCTGTTGGCTCTGCAGGGTGCGCGCCAACCGCGACAATTCAGAGGAAAGTCCGCCCGCGACTTCAGCTTCGGCACCCATGACACCGCCTCCAGTCCTGTGCCGGTTCAGTATCAAGTCAACTGCGCTCAACAAGGTCCTGACGTGCAGTGTAGCGACCGGCAACCGGGGTACGCTCCCGCTAGCGATGGAGAAGGCAAGGTTGTCTGTATTTCTTCCGCGCGAGGTGGTCAGCGGCGGCAACTTCGGTGTTGAGAAGCCAGCATGGAGCCGCTGATCCCCGTTGCAGCTCACGCCTGAATACCCCTGAAAGTCATGCCTTTTCAGGGGTATTCACGCCGCACTCAGAGCGGCGGTGGGATGTCTTGTTGCTCTGCTGATTCAGCGGCCGCCGCGGCTTGGGCGGCTTCTGCGGCTTCGCGTTCTTGGCGTTCTTTGCGCCGGCGGGCGAAGGCTTCTTGGGCGGCTTCGCGCTCGTCGATGTCGGCTTGGTTGAGGGCACGTTCGTAGGCGATCTGCTGGGCCTGGTTCTGGGCGCGGGTGCGGCGCCGGATGGGCATCATCACACCCCGGCCGGGGGCCGGTGGGGTGTCCAGATCGGTGTCCTGTGGTGGTGGGTTCGGCAGTGGGGTGTCGGTGACCGTGCGGGGAAACAGGATTCGGCTTTCGGGCACGCTGATGTAGGTGTGGCCGGTGGGTGCGGTCCACACAATCGTCCCGTCGGGCTGTTGACGGTCACTCCAGCCGTCCGGCCCGCCGTAGAAGGTTTTGAGCAGGTGGTGTTTGCGGCACTTCGGGCTCAGGTTGCCCGGATGCGTCGGCCCGACCGGCCACGCAATCGTATGGTCCACATCGCAGGCGGTGGCAGGCTGATCACAGCCCGGGAACATGCAGGTCATGGCCCGTACCCGCACGAACTCATCCATCGCCGCCGACGGCCGATACCGCGACACCGCGTCCAGATCCGCAGCCGAGGCGACGGTGCGCACTTTCGCGCCGCGGGCCACCAGATCGGCGAGCACCGCCGGGGGCACGACACCGCCGCCGAGGACATAACCGACCGGGGTGCGCACCGGAGCCGGGGGTTTGGTGGCAGTCGGAGCGGAAGTCGGGACCGGCGGGTGCGCCGCATGAGCGCCGGGGGTGGGCGCCGCGTCGCCGGCCGGTTCGAACCCAGCAGGGATCGGGTTTTCGGCAGACCTCGAGTCGGCCACCGGTGCAGGCGCGGGCATCGGCGCCATGTCATCCGCCGGCGCGGGCTCAGGCTCAGGCGCAGGTTCGGGTGTGAACACCGGCTCAGGTGCAGGCTGGTTTGGCGTCGGGGTCAGGGGCGCGGCCGGATCTCCGTGCAACAGCGGGTCAGCCACCGGCGCCGGCAGCTGATCGGTGAGCACATGAATCATCACCGCCGCCGCCCGGGCATCAGGCCCAGCGGCCGGACAATCCGGATTGCCGCACTGGCACGCGAGCCGATCCCCACGAGCCGCCAACACACCGAGCGCGTCGGCACGCCGCTGCCCGAACGTCCGCGGATCGTCCTCACACACCTGCCGGGCCATCTCGTCCAGCACCCGATCCAACAACTCGGCATCGGTGGCCAACAGCGCACCCCAGATCGACGCCACCCCAGTCTCATCATCAGGCTTACCCACCCCGACCCCACGCCGGCGCGCGGCCGACCGAACCTTGATCACCGCAGCCGGGTCGAACTTCTGCACCCAGCCGTCGATCTTGCGTTCAATCTTCTTGCGCGACAAACCCGCCCACTCCGACAACGCCCCCGCCAACGCAACATCGATCACCGCCAGCGTATTGGGATCCTCCACCAAACGGGTACGCCAACAGATCGTCCCGACCGTCCGCGCCGACACCCCACCGTCGGCGAACACCGCCGCCACCCGAGGTAGCCGAAAGCGCAACGCGACCGCAATCGACAACTGCCCCGACGCTTCACGCTTCCCGATACCCAGCGCCGCCCCCACTTCGGCGACCGCAGCATCCCAACCATCACAGGCCCACCACTGCCGGCCATCTTCGTCATCGACACGCAACGCCACCAGATCGGCGATCGCCCGAAACTTCCCGCACTCAGCGACATTCGACACCCGCGCGAAATGCACCACCGCATCGACCACGGAGGCATCGTGAACCAGCACACCGCCGGCCCCGACACCCACATGTTCGAACATGTGTGGCGCTCCACGGGTTTTCGTGGGCGCCTTTGCGCTGTTCAGGGGCTATTTTAGGTTGTGCGCCTGGGGTTTTGAGCGTGTCGGCGGCGAGTTGAAGGACGCGCACG